>JBLIAZ010000023.1:0-18003 GCA_047631875.1 Saprospiraceae bacterium | reverse complement strand
GGACCAGAAACTATGTTAAATACTCGGAACGCTCGTATTGCGGGAATATGTATTATTGTCCTATAATTAATATTATGTTAAATAGACTTTTTAGTAAACATGGGCTGTTTAGGCCCATGCTACTCCAATACTTATTAACGGTTTAAATTAATCCGTATGGATAATTATACTGTTTGGTTTTAAATACGCCACTACTCGTCACATAAAACTTTCGGGAACTCATGAACTCCTATGGTCGTTTCTCAGCGATTAGGATTTGTGCTTTTTATAGCGCTCGTGGTTCACGATATTCTTGAGGTTGTTCGTGATGATGTTTTGAACGTGTTCTTTGTACTCTGCTCGTACGTTGTTTTGATCAGCTAGTTGTGACCAGTTGGATAAGCTTTCTACCACTTCGGAAATTATCTTGTCTGCTTTGCGGATACCATTGCCTTCTGCTACAGCAATTAAGTCTTCGTATTGAAAGTCTTTTCGTTTACCGTTGATGGTTGTTTTGTGGTTTTCTGTGGATTTGTGTTTCATTGAAACGCTGCAAATGATATCGTAACATGGTGTTAGCTTCCAGTTTCCACTTTCGTCCATCATGAATGATGTATTCTTTGTATGTGTGTCTGTATTTCCTGCAAGTGCATTAAATACTACTCTACGGTACATTTGTTCATGGTCGTGGTACGCTAATTTGAGCCTTGTCATGGTCCTGAAATACAGGTCGATATCCCAGATGTCGTAGCTGTCCATGTGTGCAATGGCATGCAATGTTTGAACGTGTATTTTATTACCGTCTATACGGTCAAACCTTTTTGTCAGGAAATGTTGTCTTTCCTTATCCTTTATCAACTTACAATCAGTCATGTGAATACCTGCTTCCTTAGCCATCAAAGAATAAACATATTCCACATTAGTAAAACCTAGTGATTGCTCCATGAGCAGTTCACTGCTTTGTTTTATTGCGTCAAATTTGATAATCCAATACTCGTATCCCTCTGGTAGCTCAATGTTTCCAGGCTTTATAGAATCGGTTTCAAAATTAATCCCCAATACTCCTTTTGGTGCAGCACCCCCTAAAGACGAAGCAATACTGATAACACCCTGTATTTGGTTAAGGTCACCTGTTGTAATTCCTTTTTTTGAGGAGATCAACTTGTCTACAATAGCTGAAAGTTCGTCCAATTTTAGCTCTTGACTTTGTCCATCTATTTGTAATGATGGTACAAACTCCAGTGCTCCAATTGCTTTGTGGCTTACATAACATAGTTTAAGCAGTTGAATATTTGCTCGCTGCTTAACACCCTGTTTTTTGAAGTATATATCTAGCAATTTATCTCCAAAGGCATCAGGTAGTGAATCCGAGATCATTCCTGGTAAGCCTTTGAATGTTTCAGGATTAAGGTTTGGAAATGAGTATGATATTCCTTTTTTTACAGGCATCCTGATTGGAGCTGGGTTCAGACCAGTGAGTATAAACTCATCGTGATACCTGAAGTAGCCTATTCCATCGTCATCAATAGCTAATTGGCCCATGGGCATATCCCATAGCTTTACTTCAATTTGCCGTATGTTTTTATTTTTCACGATGCTCTCTGCCTTTTATTCTTTTTCTCAAATGGATTGTTATCACTTACTTCAGGGATTAAGTCAAGTAAGTTCATGTCTAAGTCCAACTTTCTTAATATCCTAATAAAAGCTAGTATATTAATACCTTTTCCTTTCTCTAATAACATGATTGTCCTCCGGCTAACTCCACAAAAATCAGCTAATTCTTGCTGACTAATGTTACGCTTAAGCCGCTGTGCTTTGACTCTTTCTCCAATGATATCAAGGTATTCTATATCGGTATACATAATGTTATTATTATATCACATTAAACGCATAGATAGCCATCTATGGTATAAATATATCACATTATTTTGTGTAAATGAAGTGTTTAGGACAATACTTTAGGGGATTGGACAATCAATCCTGAAGGATTCCCCCTATTCTCTAAAGTTCTTTCGTCTCTAATCTTCCGTCTGCGTGTTTTGCAAACCTGGTCGCGTTACGATCATGTACTTGGTCGTACTTTGGCCATGGCCATCCTCCGTAACCTGTTTTGTGGTAATCGTCAAAGGCTTGTTGTATTTCAGCTTTGGTGTTCATCACGAATGGTCCGTATTGGATTACTTCTTCATTGATCGGTTTTCCTTGAAGTATTAGCATGCTCACTGGATCCTTGCCTGATACACAAACAATGTCTTCGTCTGGTTTTACAGTGACTGAGCTGTATTTTGGAATTATTTCTCCGGCTAATGTCAACTCATCTCCTTCGTAAAAGTAAATGTTACGGTTCACACCAGCTGATGCTTTTGGTATAGTATATTCTGCTCCGGCTTCCATCAGTATGTTCCATATCGCAACTTCGTTGTCGGTGTCCGCAGCCCATGAATCAGGTGGTGTAGACGCTGAAACTGTTTCTTTTAGTTTTCCACTGATGATCTCAACAGTAGTCTTTTTACCGTTCTTATCTACATGGTTTTCGTTTGGAATCATGTCTCTCCACAGCATTTTAAAGTGTGGTTCCACCATTTTGTTGGCTTTAGGTAAGTTCAACCATATTTGGAAAAGCTCCATTGGGTTTTCTTTGTCTTTGTGTACTAACGGGAACATCTCTGAGTGCTGAACACCCTTCCCGGCTGTCATCCACTGTACGTCACCATTTCCGTAACGTCCTGAAGCTCCTGTGGAATCAGCATGATCCACAACTCCTTCTCGTACTACGGTTATCGTTTCAAATCCTCGATGTGGATGTCCTGGGAAGCCGGGAACAGTTTTACCATGGTACATTCTGAAGCCATCTTTTATAATGAAGTCGTCACCTAAGTGCCTTCCGCTAAAATTGGAGGAATCAGGTCCCATCTCCTCGTTACCTTTTGGGTACTTGTCCTCGTGGTGTACACAAAACAAAAATGGATCTGCAGTTTCCCACGTGAATCCTAATGGCTTTACTTTTCCTATTATACTCATGTCTTTCTTAGTCTTTGATGAATCTTCTGATTTAAAAACATTCGAAAATGCAATCACAGGTGCTGCTGCCAATGTGGCTGCAGCTACTGTTAGCTTTGCAAGAAATCCTCTTCTGTTACTCATAATTGCTATGTTTCGATCAATACAACAAACATTGAGCATATATTTGTTGCAACAAATAAACGGATATTATTTGTTAAAAACAAGTTTTTGAGGCATGTTTTATTCATGGTACATTACTGATGAAGTACAAGTTGTAAAAAATTAAAGTATAACTGAAAATATCAAAGGGAAAGCCTTACTTACTAATCTCCAGTTCTTTTGAAGCGGTATTATCGAATATTAAAATCCAAATGCCTTTCTGTCTTAGCTTCAAATATGTCATCAATGGTAACTAAAATACCAGTCTCCTCCACTCCACCAAAATCAGGATTAGACGCAGTACCAAAGGACTTCATTGTTGATGATAATTGCATGTAGTTGTTAATCAGTGGAGGAATATTTTCACCACGCGCTCTACAAAATTGAGACAATTCCTTTATCGCTTCCTTGAATTGTTTGCCAGCAATCAAAGCTTCTATTTGAGAAGTGTCAGTTGTCAATCCAAGGGGATGAATGGCGGTAACAAGTTTGTCTTTGTCTGGAAAAAAGGCTTCCATAAAATATAAAATAGCATCACGTGCTTCAGTGTTGTAGCTGGTGTACATGGTTACCTTTCCAAAAAAATGTTTGATTTGAGGATTCGCAACTACAATAGCTCCAAGTCCATCCCATAAATTATCGAGCGAAAATAATCCTACCCTCGACTCGGCAGAAGGTTGAAAATCTGGTTGCACCCACGAACGTCCAAGCTCAATGGTAACTGGCATGTATTCACTTTTGAATTGATCTGAAAAATTAAAATAATGAGCAGTAGACAATTCCATAGGATCTGTGTGTATCACTTTAGAGCAATCAATGAAGCGATACCCTCCTATAATGACTTCAGAATCAGGAGCCCACACAATAAGTTGTTCGTAGCAGTTTTCTGAAGTGTCGTTTTCGTCAATGTCAATCGATTGACCTGTTCCTCCACCAGCACTAGCAAAAGTAACCTCACGTAAACGACCAATTTCCTTCATTACATTGGGAGAATTGTGGTGGTTTACGATATAAATTTCGTTGTTTGCTTTGTTACTTTTCCTTACAAACCGACCATCGGCAAGTTCCTTTTTGATTATTGCTACATCAATAGGTGGAATAATATAACTCAAGTCTATTTTTTGGTCCATGTTCTCAGTGCTTATCTTAAAATTAATTAGATGCCTTTTTAAGTTTGTAAACAATATCTTTCACCCACATGGCCCAACTTTTATCATTCTTACTTTTGTCAAAAGTACTCGAAGGAATTGGTTTTCCAAAGTATATGTTAATCACCTTGTTTTTTTGTCGGTATTGCTCGTCTACTAAATACAGCATTTCAATGTTAGTTTTGATACCAAAAAGGGTTCTTATCTTTGCTAAACGATAAAATCGCTTGCTCAATGACCCATCAACAAACACAGGAATTACTGGTGTGTCAAATTTTTTCGACCTAGTAACAAATGTTTTTTTCCATTCTAAATCACTGATGGTTTTACCTAATCTTCGGCTAACCAACCCAGCCGGAAATACAAACGTAGCAACTCCACTGGAAAAAATATCGTTCATTTCTTGAAGTACTTCTGAGGATGTTTTCCCGTGTTTGTTTACCCCTACAAAAAGCCCTTTTAGGTTTTTTAAGGCAAGCAATATGTCATTAACCACAAATTTGATGTCTTTTCTGTGCGGTTCCATTACTTGAATTAAAGCCAATGCATCCATCCCTCCTAATGGATGATTAGATGCAAGGATTACTCCTCCCTCTTTTGGAACGTTGTCTAAGCCAAAAGCATTGACAGTGATTTTGAAATTATTTAACACATATTTACTGAATACAAAACCATCTTGACCTTGGTTTGCACCAATGACTTCATTGTTTTCATCCTCATGTAGAATGCGTTTTAAAAAAGAAATAATGAAGCCAGGTAATCTCTTAAGTAATTTAGGATTTTTCTTCCTAATCACTTTTTCGATATCAACAAACTTTTCATTCTCGTTTTCCATTGCCGCAAATTTAAGAATAACTAGCGTTATAAAACACTCAATTTTAAAACAAAAAAAAAGCCCGGCAACAAGTGCCGAGCTTTCCGGAATCGAATAGAAAAGTAAGATGTTTAAAATAATTAAACTATGACCTAAACCTATCTCAACAGTACCTTTCTGGTTTCGCTTCCTCCTAAACTGTCTGCAATTCTTATGATGTAATAACCCTTCGACAGTTCAGATAAATTAATGATTTCATTGCAGTGAGAATTCAAATTCCTAATGTGATTTCCAAACATGTCATATATAGTGACCGTACAACCTATGTCCGAACTCACTTGAATCGTGGAAGTAGTTGGATTTGGGAAAACACTCAAACTCAAATTATGGTGAGCAACGGTTGTGATGATTTTTGATCCATAATACAAAGTGAAAGTTGTTTTCTCTTGCCAAACTCCCGAATCTTTCTTGCTTTCTTGGATCATTGTAAGCATTCCGTCCTTGTTGTATGTGTATTCGTATTTGTGTTCATCGCCATGTTTTGAAGCTGTAACCAATTGTACTTTTCCATTGGTGGCAGTATAAAATACAGTATCCTTCTTGGCATCAACAGAATAAAAATTATCAGCAGTTGGGTAATACCAAACCGTCGACTCTCGAAGTTCATAACCAACTGAATCATTGCTATAAGAATAAGTAGAGGTTTGTAGTCCTGCCAAATTGTAATTCATTACCGTTGAATCGACTTCTCCTGTAACTCCATCTTCCACAAAACCAATCACTGCTGCTCTTTTTGTATCCGAAATTTTACTCAAATTTATGGTCAGTGAAGTATTTTCAATAAGAGAATCATCAATAACAACCCACTCAGTATAAAAATTTTTAATTTCCTTATCGGAATTGTAATTAGTACCTAAAGTGTATTTAAACCCTTCTTGAGAATTATCAACATTAATTGAGTCTAGCGTTTCTCCTGCTAGCCCTACGCCAATCGGAATGATTATTTCACGATCCAAATATATCGTTTGAGAAAAGCTTGTCGTCGAAACGAGGATGGCGAATAACAGTGTTAATTTTTTCATGATTTGAGTTTTAGTGTTCGTTGCTGTGGGAATTTCAACAACTATGCCATAAAAAAAACACGCCACAATCGCCTCTTTGACAGCTATTTAACTCAGGTAAGTAAAGGTTGAAATGATAAAAAAATTAATACGATTGCAATGGTCTTATTGAATCATGTACAATTTTGCACACGCCACGGCATCAGACAAAGCGTCGTGGTGATTCAATGCAATTCCATGTACTTGACAGCAGGCATTCAGGTTAGCAGGCTTGTACCCTTTTTTCCTGTAAATCTTCAATGTGCACTCCCACTGGGCAGGTAAATTCAACATTTCGTAGTCCATTGAATTGTCCCTCATGGTTTTAATCAATACATTTCGATCAAACTTTTCATTGTGTGCAACCACCGTCCTTCCCTTTAATCTTTTTTCGATTTCAGGATATATTTGATAAAATGTTGGAGCCGTTAAAGTGTCTTGAGGAGTAATTCCATGTACTTTAATTGTATGATAATTGTACTCGTTTTCTGGGGGCTGAATTAACGCATGGTACTCGTCCGTAATTTCTCCATTCTCAACAGTGACAATACCTACCGAACAAATATGATGAGACATTGCTGTTTCAAAATCGATGGCAACAAAGTCTAAATTCCAAGGGAAACTCATTTGCATAGGAAAACCTGTGTTTAGTGGTAAATCATCTTTTAGTTCATTGAAAAAAGCTAATAAATAAGGCAGTTTTATGAAGAAATAGCATCGCTATTTCAAGAAACAGTAACGCAATGTATTAGCTTTTTACATGAATCCGAAGGAAAACCTAATAAAAAGCAATCTTTTCCTGCTAAAATGGCGAGAAGTAATTTTTTACTTCTTCGCATTCGACCAGGCAAATCTCGCTCTTTATTAGGCTTCTGAATGACGATTTACCACTAAACACAGGTTTAAAGTAACAAAGTTTTGTGGATAATAATGAAGCCGAGCATTAACAAGTAAAACTAATAAAGTAGTTATTTGTATTGTGACTTACGACCCCGCAAAAATAAACGGTTTAATTCAATTATTAGACGATCCTGACGAGCACATATTTGCTCAAATCAGAGACGAATTTGAAATAATTGGTATTGAAGCGATACCAGTATTAGAAGAATATTGGGAAAATAGCTCAGACAGTTTAGCTGTGAAACGAGCCGAAAACTTGATCCATAGTATCAATTCAAAAGAGGTTAAAAACCAACTGAAAACTTGGATTAAGCTCGGAGGAAATAACTTGCTTAAAGGATCTATATTGGTTGCTAAGTGTCAGTTTCACAATTTGAACGAGGACAAAATAACCTCTATAATCAACCAAATAAAGCAAGACATTTGGATTGAATTAAACGACAATTTAACTGCACTTGAAAAAATTGAAGTGGTGAACAAAGTAATGTTTAATATTCATGGTTTTGAAGGAAACCGAGAGGATTATTACGCACCAAAAAACTCTTTCATCAATAAAACTTTAGACAACAAGGCAGGCACACCGCTTTCTATAGGGCTGATATACGCAGTACTATGTCAAGGTTTGGATATCCCCGTTTATGGAGTGAACCTGCCTCACCATTTTGTACTTGCATACCAAGACGATCAAGTCATTCCTATCATGGATGACACCATGTCTCAACCGGGAATATTGTTTTACATCAACCCATTTAACCATGGTAGCGTTTTTGGCAAACCAGAGGTGAATGACTTTTTGCTTCAAAATAACATTGAACCAGACGAAAAGTATTTTGTGCCCTGCACTAATTTACAAATCATCAAACGCATGATCAACAACCTTGTCGTGGCTTATGAAAAACAAGAAAAGCCTGAAAAAGCAGAGTTGTTTAAAGCCTTATTAAGCCTGTTTAAGCAAGAGTAACTTAAGCAGTCCAAACTATCTACTAGTAAATTTAAAAACAACACCTGCAACAGAATCACTGGTTGCGCCGGTGACTGATTTAAGTACATTAATTTTGTTTTCAAGTTTTCGTAAGCCAAGAAAAGCAAATATTAACGCTTCTTTGAACTCTATGATATCACTTGAAGGCATCTCAACCTTAAGCCCTTTCTGTTTGAAACAGTCAATTAAAAAATTGTTATAAGCCCCTCCTCCACTGACAAGTATCGTTTCTCCTTTTGGAGTATTTTGCTGAAGCTTAAAAGCAATGTGTTTGCAAACTGTGTGAATTTTATCCTCGGTCGATAGTTTGCTTTCATTAAGTATCGGATAAAACTCCTTTTCAAGGATCTCAATTCCAAGCGAAGGTTTACTAGAAAGCTTGTAATGATTAACCTCATTCAGCTTGTTAAAAAGCTCCTTGTTAAAGGACCCAGACTTTCCCATCTTACCTCCCATGTCAAATAAAAGTCCTTTTTCACTGGCTAAGCTGTTCAGTAGTAAATTACAAGGGCAAACATCAAAGGCAGTAATAGTATCACCGTTTTTTACTGAAACATTTGCAATCCCTCCTAAGTTTAAACACACCTTATTACTAGGGAATAATAACTGATCTCCAATTGGGACAAGTGGCGCTCCCTCTCCTCCTTTTGAAACGTCAAGCATCCTGAAGTCTCCTATCACAGTGCATTCAGTTACTTTAGAAAGTATTGACAAGCTCCCTATTTGGAGTGTGAATCCTTTATCTGGTTCATGAAAAACAGTGTGTCCGTGTGAGGCAATACAATCAGGATTTAATCCTTGAGAAATGAAATGCTTGTTAATTTGATCACCAACAAAACCCGACCATTCGTTGTGTAATTCGATCAACAAGTCGTTAGACAATAGTCGACTGTTTTCTAATAACAACAGTAAATCACTAGGGAAAACTACGGTAACCGTTTTTACCAGTTCAAACTCGTAATTACTGTCAGCAAACCTAACGTAGGCAAGATCAACACCATCCAACGAGGTGCCTGACATAACTCCAATAACATCCACAGGATATTGCATGGCCTGAAATTACAAAATAATCAATGTTTGGACTAGTACAAGTCCTATTTTAATCACTTATATTTGCACCCCTAAAACCCTCTGAAGTGAACTTATTATCAGTCAATAACTTATCAAAATCCTTTGCGGACCGCACTCTTTTTACCGACGTAAGTTTTGGTCTAGACAAGGGACAAAAAATGGGCTTAATTGCTGAAAATGGGGCTGGAAAAAGCACTTTATTCAAAATCCTTACTAACAAGGAAATTCAAGACGAAGGAACGTTTGCCTACCGTGATGGTGTGGTTAGAGGAATGCTCGACCAAGAGCCTCATTTCGACAAGGGAACTACTATCAAACAATACATTTACAGTAATAACCCTAGGTTGCAATTGTTAACTAAATACCAAGAATTCATTGATAAGGGTGACATGGAATCGGAAGCATTCTTGAACATATCCGACGAGATTGATGCCAACAACGCCTGGGAAGAGGAGAATAAAATCACCGAAGTTTTGGGGAACTTGAATTTCACTGACTTCGAAGTCAACACCGACATGATGTCTGGAGGTGAAAAAAGAAGACTCTCACTGGCCAAATGTTTAATTGACGAACCTGCAATCTTGTTTTTAGATGAACCTACCAACCACTTGGATTTCAAAATGGTGGAATGGTTAGAAAAGTTTTTAGCTGACAGTACAATGGCTATTTTACTGGTAACTCATGACCGGTATTTTTTAGATAATGTATGTGGAGTCATTTTGGAACTTTCCCCCACAGGAGTATTTACTCACAAGGGTGATTATGAGTTTTTCTTGACTTCAAAAGCGGAAAGAGAAGCTAACTTAAATGTTCAGATAGGAAAAGCTAAAAACCTGTATAAAAAAGAGTTAGACTGGCTAAGGAAACAACCAAAAGCTCGTGGAACCAAATCAAAAAGCAGGATTGAAGCAGCAGGTGAAATTGAAAAAAAGTCCAAGCAAAAGGTGGCTACGCACGAATTGGATATTGAGACTGGCATGCAGCGTTTAGGTAAAAAAATCATTGAAGTAAAGCATTTAAATAAAAGTTACGGTGAACGAAAAATTGTCAATGACTTTAACTACTTTTTTAAAGGTGGAGAGAAGATTGGAATTGTAGGTGACAATGGTGCTGGTAAAACAACATTGCTGAACCTCCTTATTGGATTAGATCCAGAACACACAGGAACTGTAAGTCGTGGTGAAACAGTGTCTATCGGTTATTATTCTCAAAAAGGAATTAACGTCAAGCCAGGGCTCAAAGTAATTGAGGTAGTAAAGAACATTGCGGAAGTGATTGAAATGAAGGACGGTTCAAGAATTACCGCTAGTCAAATGCTTAATCAATTCAACTTTTCACCTAAAAAGCAATACGACTTTGTAGACAAACTCAGTGGTGGGGAACGAAAACGACTGTATTTGGTAACCATTTTAATTAACGCACCTAACTTTTTAATTCTTGATGAACCAACCAATGACTTGGATTTATTAACCTTGAGTGTACTCGAAAACTACTTAATGAACTTTAAGGGTTGTGTGATTATCGTGTCGCATGATAGGTATTTCTTGGACAGGATTGTTGATTCTTTGTTTGTATTTGGTGAGGGAGGAAACATAAGGAACTTCCCTGGAAACTACACACAACTGAGGGCTGTTCAAAAAGTAGAGGCGCAAACTTTATCTCATAAACAGTCTAAAAATAAAGCTCCTCTCCAAAAAGCTAATGAAACTCCAAAAAGCGACAAGCCTTCGCCCAGCAAAATGAGCTTTGGCGAAAAGCGTGAATTTGAATCATTGGAAAAAGAAATAGCTGATTTTGAGGAAAGGAAATCTCAAATAGAATCAGACTTGAGCAGCAACGGCACCAATTCTGAGAAAATAAATGAATTGTCAATTGAGCTCGCCTCCCTCCTATCCGATTTAGAATCTAAAACCAACCGCTGGATGGAATTAGCAGAAAAGGCATAAATTAGGGTTTGGCTAGTCCGCTGCTTGTACTTTACTAAGGGTTTCGTCCAAAGCAATCATTTCTGCATCTTGAATGTAGTTTTGCCAGAGGCTTAAATTTGCCAGTACCGAGGCAAGGGGAAGGTGTTCACACATGGACTGAACCCAAGTAGTTTGAAACCCTTGACCATCAACAAAGTCTTTTGTAGACATCCTCACCTCTAGCATTTCATGAGTCAACGAATCAGGAAATAAAGAACGTGCAGCTGCTTTGAAATCTTTAATTGACATCAGTAATACACGACCTTTTTGACCATTGTCTGCAATCAAAAAATAATGAACAGCAATGTCTTGATTACTCATGTCACCTTTAGCTAGTTCATTCAAACCTCCTTTAACACTTTCAATCACCGCATTAGCGTTATTTGCCTCGCTTCTCATATGATTGAGGTAGTCATGGTTTACTGGGTTTTCCAACAGTAAATCGTACATGTCTTCTACTTCTTTGGATCTTTCAAAATTTTGCTGACCAAGGGAAGTTTCAAGTTCAACAAATTTAGATAGCAAATTACTTTCAGCGAAATGCCCACCTACATTCATACCGACATACAAGCCTAAAACAACTAATACCCCTACAGCAAACTTGCGCCCACCTCCTACTTTTTTATTTGGTTCATTCTCGTTCTTTTTAAAAACACCTATTAAAACACCCACCGCGGAATAAGTTAATCCAAGTACTAACAGCAATGATGCTCCTGGCCAATGCATTGTTTTAAATATTGCTCCAACAAGCACAATAAACATAGCGGGTATAAAAAAAACAGCCACTTTCACACTGCTCCCTTTTGGATTTTTCCAACCGACCATTCGTCCAAAACCTTCCACAATAAACCAGTATGAAAAAAGTAAAAAAGCCATTGATGTAGCGATGGGTCCTCCAAAGGCATCAAACCAATTCAATACATAACCCAACACCCAAAACACGACCATGAACAATTTAATGAAATCCAGTATCTCCTTAGACTCTTTTAACGAAAACCTTACAAAGTAGGTGATCAATATTACCCCTGTCACTACGCTCTCAACTTCACCGACAAATGGCCAATGCATTATTTTGAACATCGTTACTATTATCAAAACAGCAATTAAAATCCTGAGTATTACACTTACAGCTGTATTCATTTTATTTTTTCGTTTATTACTTGACTCACCTCTTGTGCTTTATCCAATATCATGAAATGATGTCCATTTGGAATCATGACACTTTCATTATTCACCACTGGCGGAAGCATCCTGTCTTTTTCACCAACGATTTTGTGACAGTTATCGATTCTAGTGGAATTATCCCACGTAACAAGTGCGATAATAGCCCATTTATAAAAGCTCAATTCAGCTTCTTTTAAAATGAGAGCTAGCAACTTCTTTTGTTTTGTTCCAAATAACCACGAGGCGATAAATGTAGGCATTCTAAAAAGTGCAGAAGGTACAAGTTTCAAAAACCCCGTCCTCCCTAACAACCTGTACATTAATGGCATCTCCTCACGTAGCTCTACCGACGAGATTAGTATAGTCAATTTCGGCTTTAGTATTTTACTCATTTCGATTGCTACTAATCCGCCAAAACTCAATCCTAACAAACCAAAGGACTCGGAAGTATCAATGGAAACACTTAACCTTGATGCATAACTTGTAAGCTTTTCATTTTTGATTGGCTCAATCCAATTTAAATGAACCAAGTCAGCGTTTACATCCAAATTTTTAAAAACTCTTTCGTCAGCACCTAATCCAGAAATAGTGTAAAGTTTCATTTTACTTAATTTCAATTTTACTTCCTAAAAACTTGGGGCTTTTAAAGGTGATGATGTCAATGAACATTTTCACCCTTGCAAAATACTCTCGTATTTGAGTTTTAAATCCATACCTATGAGAAACATCTTTAGCATTGTATCCTACAGCTGAAATGCCTTTGAACTTAGCGATCATAACTGCTCGTTCGTTGTGAAATTTTTGAGAAATAATTGTAATGCTTGTTTGACCAAATATTTTTTTGCTCCGCACCACAGAATCTAAGGTTCGAAAACCAGCATAATCTAGGAAGATCTTATTTTCAGGAATTCCACTTGCTACTAAGTCATTCAGAATGTCACTTGGTTCATCATAGTCCTCTGTGCCGTTGTCACCGCTTACCAGGATGAATTTAATTTTCCCCGCTTTATAAAGTCTCACAGCGGCAGTAATCCTATATTGATAGTATAAGTTAACGCTACCACTTTTTAAATACTTACCCGTGCCAAGAAGCAGTCCTACATCATTACTTGGTATATTTTTCTTTTTGTCGTACAAATCATCAGCTGTGACTTTTTTGACGATATAATCACTTAAAAATAAGGAACCGACTATTAAGGCGACTGCAATAAAACCGTACTTGGTAGTTTTCCAAAAAATCTGAAACAACAAGCTTCTTCTTTTAGGTTTTGAATAATAATCTTGTTCATTTGTCATCTTATAAATATATACATTATATGAGGTGCAGGTGACAACAAAATCAAAATACTACAGCTGATAAAATTCAAACAAAACAACAGTTGCATTGTGTAAAAAATGTAAAAGTACCCCATACCATATCGTTTTTTCTTTGTCCCTTATCCATCCATAAAAAAGCCCTATTGGGATAAGCCATAGGAATGACAAAACACTAAAGTGAACAAATGCAAAAACCAATCCTGTGATCATTATTGTTGATTGACTAGAGGTAAGTTTATTCAATTGTCCAAAAAAGATTCCTCGAAATGCTATTTCCTCTGTAATTGCAGGAAACACAGCAATAGAGAGTAAACTTAACATTAATGGAGCCGATGAACCGTGGTATATACCAACATAAGAATAAGCTTCCAACGAGAATAAATCGGTAAGAAGGTCCGAAAAAACGAAAACACATGTGGTTAACAGCGCCTGAATTCCCAAGTATTTGAAAAGCGTTTTTAGTTTAAATGATGGTGCCTTTACAAAGGGTAGTAATTCCTTTTTAAAAAACCTTGAAATGAGGATGATCAGACTGAAAAAAGCTACATCTACAATTAATACTTGACCATAGGAGGACTCTCCCAAGTTTGGAGCAATGACAATGTAAAGTAAAACAACAAAAAATGAAAGCAAAAACTTCCAAATATCCTTTTTAGAACTATCCAAAACCAAGGTCACTTTGCTGCCGCAAACAACACAAAATTTTGCAGTTTTACTTAATGCTGAACCGCATTGTTTACAGGGATATTGTACCTCATTTTGATGGTCAATGTTGGACACTATAATTCTATTTCCTTGTTTAACCTTTCAATATCCTTTACAGCGTATAGAGCATAAATCAAAGCGCCGATAATCATTATTTTAAAGATAATTCCAGCGACCAAGTTCATCGGATCCAAAAGGCCATAAAGTAAATACAAACAAAAATACAGTATCAACCCTGTCATGATGGAAGGAAATGGTTTTTTCTTGGACAGAAACGCCAAAAACACATAAATTCCTGATATAATTATACCTACCACTAAATCGGCACCAGAAGTGCCAATGTAGGATACTCCATTCAAACCAGCTACCAAAAATAACATCCTTGTGCCATACCTGATGTTTTTACGACCTTCATTTATCTCACTCTTTTTTTTCCTGACTCCAACAATAAAACGCCTTTGTTCTACTTCGTTTCCTTGCTGAGGAAAACCGCAATTTGGACAATGTTTTTCATCTAGCTTTAAACCTTTAGACTTGCAATGGTGACACGTAGTTTTATCAGAAATAACAATCCGTCTTCTTTGTCGATCCCTTTCTTGTGCTGTTAATGCTGCCATGTCTCTTTTTCGTTCATGAATATATACTCCAACTTACTTTGGTACATGCTTATCGATGAACCTTTTGGTTTTGGCATTCCAGTCCTCTATCAGCTTGGTTCTTGTGTTGTTTAATTTATCATTTGTCTTGTTGTAATTGTTCGTCGCTTTGTTGTGCTTTTTGACAGCATCGTTGTAATCGTCCACATCTTTTTGACTACGGGTTTTTTTCTTTTCCATAGCCTTGACCAGCTTTTCAAATTTTTCGGCCCTTAGGTTATGGTCAATGTACATTTGAACGTCTTGGTTGGCTTCCTTCTGATAAAAAGTTAACATTTGCTTGGTGATTAACACCACACCGTTGTCTCCTTTATACCCCTTGATGGCTTTCATTTTTTTCAATCCTTCTTCCGCAAATTGAGCTAGCGTATTTTTTATTTGACCCATAGCAGCTACGTCATTTGCGTTGATGGCAGTCATCAAGTAGGTTTCTTGTACGTTTGCTTTAAAGAAAATCAAATAAATTTCATTGTAATACCTGTACACCTCCCCGGCCTTTTTCATTTTTTTTGCCAATTCAGAATCGTCAGCGGTCAGGTTGACATTGTTGTCCTTGCAAAACCTTGCTTGTTCTCTGTTGGCAACTGCATTGGCACTGTCTAATTTATCGTTTGCTATCTGCTCAGCCATCATGTATGCTTCCATAGCATCATAGGATTGCTCTTTTACCTCTTCTAGATCCATTAACTTAGCGTAGTCGTCATTAATTACATCGTAGCTGATTTCCAAATAAGCAACAGTAGAATCTCTGTATGCAGTATTTCCATTGAACCCACTCATCGCTTTCACAGTTGCAGCAGCTTGCTTTGTGATTTTCAATAACTTTTTACGCTTGTTTGCAATTTTCCTGAAACTACTAGAATGCGATGAGGCCCTGGTGTAATCCCAAGTGGCCTTTGATACTTTCGTGTACTCAGCGCTAATTGGCGTCAAATATTCCATTATACCTTGTCCAAATGAGGCTTGAATAAAGACGACAAGCATTGCGAATGTTAATGTGAATTGTTTCATGATTTTATGTTTGTTTTTATTTATTAGCGTTAATTAAATCGTTCACTATTTTGAATGATTCCTCCAGGAAAACATCCTTTTCAAGTACGTTAATCACATTGTCAGCTACATTTTCTTCCTCATTTACAGCATCAATGATGTCTTGATCAAAAGTAGAGCTTTGTGCTTTAAAAGTGGTTGTTTGTTTAAACCTTACTTCCACCAATTCCTTTACGACATCATCCATGTCCTGACTCGTCCTAATGTAATCGTCAATGTTAAGGCTCACTTGCTTTTCCAACTCGTGGTACATTTTTTCGTACTTAGCATTTAGCTTATTGATTTTAATGAAGGATGGATTAGCTGCTAACCTAGTTTTGCTTTTTTCACTTAAACTTGCAATTGGTATAGCTGTCAAAGGCCTGTAATAGACTTTTTTGTTTACCTGACCTATCTTTAATGCATACTTATTGTCTGCTTCTCTGTTAATTGAAAACTCTAACAATCCGGGAATTATCACATCAGGCACTACCCCTTTGCGTTGATTCGAATGAGTGTTTACCCTATACAAGACACCCTGAGTAATTTTTAAGTACCCCATTTCCTCTCCTCCTAAAGTCCCTTTACCATAAAGCAAGGTAGTATCTACCGGTAAAACCGACTGTGCTGATGCTTTACCGTAGCTAGTTTGACCAATCACTATTGCCCTGTTGTAATCTTGTAATGCAGCTGCAACCACTTCCGATGCCGACGCACTTGAACCATTTATTAGCACTGCCATTGGACCTGTGTATGCAGCTCCCCTGTTCCTGTCCTTCATTGTTTGTGGTTTTTCACCCTTACCATGAAAAACCAACATGGGTCCTGCATCAATAAAAATTCCAGCCAAGTCAACAGCCTCGGTAAGCGAACCTCCACCATTGTACCTTAAATCCAATATTAGCCCATCCAAAGGAGTGCTTTGCTGCAGTTTGATGATTTCCTTTGCTATGTCATTTGCACAACCTAAGCCGCCGTTACGTTCCATGTTGGTGTAAAAACTAGGCAAAGAAACATAACCAATTTTTACATCGTCTGCTCCTTTCAATATGTAAGCCTTTATGATGTTGCTGCTAACGGTTTCCTTTTGTTTACTTAGGGTGACACGTTTTATCACGTTGTTGTCTTTTCGCACTTTTATGACCACTTCTTCATTTGATATTTCACTCAGTGCTTGCCTAAATTTTTTGTAACTCATTTTTGATGGAACAATACGCTTCCCTCCTTTTACCCTGATTTCAAGGATTATATCACCCTCATTCAATTCTCCTGATTTCCATGCAGCACTTCCAGGATGCAGCTTTTCAATGAACATTTCCTTTTTGTCGTTCGGCCTAAGTACAAATCCGAAAATCAGTATTTCTTTTGACAATGCCTGCTCGAACCTTTTCTTTTTCGACACTGAAAAAAACATGGAATACGGATCAAAAAAGGTACTTATACAATTTAAATACTCGTCGTAAAGCATCTCTTTTAAATTTTCTGAATTTTCACCAGCCATTTTTGCAAACAGCACAGCCTCTTCAGTAATTACTCCTTTTGCGTCTTCTTCGTACTGCAGCAGAGAGTCTTCGTTAATCACAGAGCTATCAGCCAAATCAGCCCAATCGTACATTTGCTCTAAACAATCATACTTAAGTACTTTTTCATAACGTTTTAACAAATCTCCCTGTGTAATTGCTAAAGAAAAATCACCTTTAAGGTGGCTTTTAAGTACGGTTTCGGTGTTGAAATTAATTTTTTTAGCTAAAAAGCTTTCCACTAAATTCTTTTGAAAAACTATGCGGTTCACAAACAATTCAAAAGCTGCATTAAAAAAATGAGCACCTGAATTTCCAATACCTGCTACTTTCTGGGCATCAGTCGTTAATTTGTTGACATCCTGCTTGGTAAAGTATACCTGGTCTGGATCCAGTTCATTCAAAAAAATTAAATTGATTTCTTGTAATTCCGTTTTTGTAATGGTCTTAGGGCTGTAGTGGCACCTTGTAAGTGTTGCTAGTAGCAAC
>JBLIAZ010000022.1:0-18374 GCA_047631875.1 Saprospiraceae bacterium | reverse complement strand
TCCCTAACTTTAAAGTCGTTCGAGTCCGAATACAAGGTGGTCATCGTTTGGTGGCCCGAAAAAATGAACATCACCACTGCCAACAAAATTTTAAAAACATTAGAAGAGCCAACTGATAAAAGTTTGCTTTTAATGGTGGGACATCAAGTAGAACAACTGCTTCCAACCATCATTTCAAGGGTTCAAATTACCAAAGTAGCGGATTTACAAGACGAAGAAATTGCTGCAGCTTTGGTGGAACATCATCAATTGGATGCAGAAAGTGCTCATTCAATTGCCCGGTTGTCCGATGGAAATTATTTCCAAGCCTTGAATCTTGCCAAAAACCCTGACAAGGACAAGGAGCTGATTGATCAGTTTCAAACCTGGATGCGCTTATGCTATAAACTTGAAATCCCTCCTTTAACCAATTGGGTGGAAGACATGGCAAGGAATGGACGGGAGCAACAAAAAAACTTTTTACTGTACTGCTTGCGGATGTTCAGGAATTGCACGGTCAACAATTATGGTGACCAATCCTTAGCTCGCTTACACCACAAAGAGGAAGCTTTTGTGAAAAATTTTTCCAAGTTCATTCATGCAGGAAACATCGTTGATTTCGCAAGTGAATTTAACGACGGATACGACGCCATTTCAAGGAATGGAAATGGTAAAATAATTTTCATGAGTTTAAGCTTAAAAGTGTGCAATTTTTTACGGTACAAAGTTTAATTGTTAACACTTAATACCGCTCAATTATACCCTAAATTCCCACACAAATTTTACGTTTTTTTTTTGGCTAGTTTTTTCGTACTTTTGCAACTCCTTTTTTTCGAGTAAAATCGATTTAAAACACTACAAAATATGGCAAAAGCACAAGGATTATATCGCCCAGAATTCGAACACGACTCATGTGGAATTGGATTTGTGGCCAACTTAAAGAACAAAAAATCTTACCAAACAATACAAAGCGCACTGGACATGTTAGTAAACATGGAGCACAGAGGAGGTTGTGGATGTGAACCAGACTCTGGCGATGGAGCTGGAATTTTAATGCAAGTTCCTGATTCATTTTTTCAAGAAGAGTGTAAAAAATTAGGTTTTGATTTGCCTGAATTCGGAAAATACGGGGTTGCCATGACCTTTTTTCCTAGCGAGGATGATCTACGCGCTGAAGTAAAATCGAGATTCGAAGAATACATCACGCGTTTAGGTTTTGAATTAATTGGTTACCGTGAAGTACCCACTGATAATTCCATGTTGGGAAAAACTTCGGTAAGTGTAGAGCCAAGAATTGAACAAGTATTTTTAAGGTTTACCAAGTCAGACGACAAGGCAGCCTTGGAAAGAAGGTTGGTTGTGTTAAGAAAATACGCCATCAGGACAATTCGTGGAGAAATGGACGGTGTGGATGATTTTTACATCGCTTCTTGCTCGTACAAGGTTGTGGTTTACAAGGGAATGCTTAGGACTGACCAAGTTCAAAAATACTTTTTAGACTTACAAAACGAGGACATGAAATCGGCTTTAGCTGTAGTTCACTCTCGTTTTTCTACTAATACTTTTCCAAAATGGAGGTTAGCACAACCTTTCCGTTACATTGCTCATAATGGTGAAATTAACACCATCAAAGGAAATGTAAACTGGATGAAGAGTAAGCAGGTTTTATTGGAGTCCACAAAATTCACTTTAGAAGAAATTGATTGGATGATGCCTATTTGTGACATCAGTCGTTCGGATTCCTCCAACTTGGATAATGTTGTAGAATTATTGACTTTAGACGGTCGTTCAATGGCTGAGGTAATGATGATGATGGTACCTGAAGCCTGGCAAAACAACCCGCTTATGAGGGAAGAGAAACGTGCTTTTTATGAGTATTATTCGTCCATCATGGAGCCATGGGATGGTCCTGCTTCAATATCCTTTACCGATGGAGAAATTGTGGGTGCTACTTTGGACAGAAATGGTTTAAGACCTTCAAGGTATTGTGTATTAGACGACGATACTGTGATCATGGCATCCGAAGCAGGAGCTTTGATCGTGGATGAAAGTAAGGTTATTAGTAAGGGAAGACTTCAACCAGGTAAACTTTTTATTGCTGATTTGAACAAAGGTCGTATTGTTTCTGATGAAGAAATTAAAGATGACATTTGTGCAAGACAGCCTTTCGGAAGATGGTTGAAAGAAAATAAATTGAGCCTAAAAGACATTGCTCGTCCAAGAACAAAATCCAACATACCTCATCAAGGTGAGGATTTATTACAGCAACAAATTGCTTTTGGTTTTACACGCGAAGATTTAAGTGAAATCTTAGAGCCGATGACCAAAGAAGGTAAAGAACCATTGGGTTCTATGGGAGTGGATACACCATTAGCAGTACTTTCATCTCAAGCACAACATGTTTCAAATTACTTTAAACAATTGTTTGCTCAAGTTTCTAATCCTCCAATTGATCCTATCAGGGAGGCGGTCATCATGAGTTTGAATACGGCCCTTGGTGGTCAAAAAAACATCTTGACCGAAACACCTGAACATTGTCGTCAAATTCATTTGGATTCTCCAGTACTGTCCAACGGGCAACTAGATAAAATTAAAAGTTTAAACGACGACTCGTTTAAATCATACACGATACACGCGGTATTCAGTTCACAAAACAGACCTGGATCGTTAGAAAGAGCCATTGATGAAATTTGTGCCAATGCCGAAAGAGCAGCTCTTATGGGTTGTAATGTTTTGATAATTTCTAACAAAGAAATTTCAGCTGCAGATTGTCCAATTCCTTCCTTGTTAGCTGTTGGAGCAATTCATAGCTCGTTAATTGCAAAGGGATTAAGAACAAGGACTTCCTTGGTTGTAGAAGGTGGTGATATCATTGAAACGCATCACTATGCTACGTTAATTGGTTTTGGTGCTACTGCAATAAATGCCTATTTAGCGGGGGACACCATTCGAAGTATTTACAAAGAAGACATCAAAAAAGGAAAAATTAACATCAAAAACGTCTTGGGGATGTATGCTAAATCCATCAACAGTGGGTTGCTAAAAATATTCTCCAAAATGGGTATTTCTACTGTCCAGTCCTACCAAGGAGCTCAAATTTTTGAAGCTTTAGGAATTGCAGATGATGTGATAGCGAAATGCTTTGAGGGAACTGTTTCAAGAATTCAAGGGATGAACTTCGACATGTTGGCAAGGGAGACCATCGTCAAACATCAAAGAGCTTTTGAAAACTGGAACAGCGACAAGCACTTGTTTACCGGTGGTTATTACCAATGGAAAAGAAAAGGGGAAGCACATTTGTTTAACCCAACCACTATTCATTTGTTGCAAAAATCATCAAGAAACAATGATTTTGGGGTGTACAAACAGTACGCTGAAGCCATAAACAACCAATACAAACAACACATTACTTTACGTAGTTTGTTAGAGTTTAAAAAAGGAACTCCTGTTTCCTTGGAGGAGGTAGAGTCTAAAGAAAGTATCATGAAGCGTTTTGCTACTGGTGCCATGTCTTTTGGATCCATTTCACACGAAGCGCACAGTACTTTGGCAATTGCCATGAACAGAATCGGAGGAAAATCTAATTCTGGTGAAGGTGGAGAGGACGAAGCTCGTTTTGAGAAAAAAGCAAACGGCGATTGGGAAAGATCAGCCATCAAGCAAGTCGCTAGTGGTCGATTTGGGGTAACGTCTAACTATTTAACTAACGCCGAAGAACTGCAAATTAAAGTAGCTCAAGGTGCAAAACCGGGTGAAGGTGGTCAATTGCCAGGACACAAAGTAGACGACTGGATTGGAAGAGTCCGGCACAGTACGCCAGGCGTGGGATTAATTTCACCTCCTCCTCATCACGATATTTATTCTATTGAGGATTTAGCTCAATTGATATTTGATTTAAAAAACGCCAACAGGAAAGCAAGAATTAATGTAAAATTGGTTTCTGAAGCTGGTGTTGGAACCATTGCTACAGGTGTGGCTAAAGCAAAAGGCGATGTAGTACTTATTGCTGGTTACGACGGTGGCACTGGAGCATCTCCTCTTTCATCGATTCGTCACGCAGGATTACCATGGGAACTAGGGTTGGCTGAAACGCATCAAACTTTAGTATTGAATGATTTACGTTCTAGGATTACTGTTCAAACTGATGGTCAAATCAGAACTGGACGCGATGTAGCTATTGCCGCTTTATTAGGTGCTGAAGAATGGGGTGTTGCTACTGCTGCTTTAGTGGTAGAAGGTTGTATCATGATGAGAAAATGTCATCTGAACACTTGTCCGGTAGGAATTGCAACTCAAAACAAAGAATTAAGGGCGTTATTTTCTGGAAACCCTGATCATGTAGTGAACTTCTTTAACTTCTTAGCTGAAGACTTAAGGGAGGTAATGGCAGAACTTGGGTTCAAAACCATCAACGAAATGATAGGTCGTGTGGACAAGTTAGAAATAGACAAAAACTTAAACCACTGGAAACTTAAAAATGTGGATTTAAGTCCATTGTTGTACAGACCAAAAGAAGCTGATACAGTTGGAGTATATAGAACAAGGGAGCAAGAACATGAAATTACTGACATATTGGACAGAAAATTCATAGAAAAAGCGCAACCTGCATTGACTAAAGGTGAGGCTGTAAAAATGGAATTTGATATCCTGAACATTGACAGGTCTGCTGGAGCAATGTTATCCAACGAAATATCCAAAGTATACGGAGGAAAAGGATTACCTGACGGTACCATTAACATCAAATTGAAAGGTTCCTGTGGACAATCATTTGCAGTGTTTACTGCAAAAGGGATCAGGTTTGAGGTAGAAGGTGAGGCAAACGATTATTTTGGAAAAGGTTTGTCGGGTGGTGAAATTATTATTTACCCTCCAAAAATTTCGAAATTCGTCGCCGAAGAAAACATGATTATTGGTAATGTGGCCTTTTATGGAGCAACTTCAGGAAAGTCATTCATTAGAGGTCTGGCTGGAGAAAGGTTTTGTGTCAGGAACTCTGGTGTGACTGCTGTGGTGGAAGGAATTGGAGACCATGGCTGTGAATACATGACAGGTGGACGAGTTGTGATACTAGGTGAAACGGGAAGAAACTTTGGAGCTGGAATGTCAGGAGGGTATGCTTATGTATGGGATAAAAAAGACACTTTTCTCGACAACTTTAATCCTGAATTAAGTGAAATTGAAACTTTGTCTAGTGAGGATGAAACTGAATTAAAAGGGTTAATTCAAGAACATTTTGACCTCACTGGTTCCCAAGTAGCAGAGCGCATTTTAGACAAATGGTACAAGGAGTTGAAAAACTTCAAAAAGATCATGCCAAGGGATTTTAAAAGAGTGATGTTGGAAAAAGAAGCCAAAGCCAAAACAGAAAGTATAGCCTAGTTGGGGGAGCGAGAAGAAGCGGAAAAAATTTATATAAACGATCGTTCGTGGTCAAACAAATATCAATAAGACATGGGTCAAGCAGACGGATTTTTGAAATACGATAGGAACTTGCCAAAAAAGGAATCAGTAGAAGACAGGCTTCAAAATTACGAGGAGTTTTACAAACCCTTTACCGAAAAAGAAACACGAGACCAAGCTGCAAGATGCATGAGTTGTGGTGTTCCTTTTTGTCACAGTGGGTGTCCTTTGGGTAATGTAATTCCCGAGTTTAACGATGCTGTTTACAGAAAAGAATACAAGGAGGCGTATGACATTCTTGCGACGACCAATAATTTCCCTGAATTTACTGGTAGAATTTGTCCCGCTCCATGCGAAGGCGCTTGTGTTTTAGGCATCAACAAACCGCCTGTTGCGATTGAACACATTGAAAAAGTAATCATTGAAGAAGCTTACAAACAAGGTTGGGTAAAACCAAAATTGGACATTGTGAGGACAGGAAAAAATGTCGCTGTAATTGGTGCAGGTCCAGCTGGTTTAGCTGCTGCCGATCAGCTAAATAAAGTTGGTCATTTGGTCACTGTTTTTGAAAGAGCTCAAAAGCCAGGTGGATTATTGAGGTTCGGAATTCCGGATTTTAAATTAAACAAATCAGTTGTAGAAAGACGCGTGGAGGTGATGGAAGCTGAGGGCGTAGTAATAAAATGTGGCGTAAATGTAGGGGTAGACATCAAGGCCGACGAATTATTGAAAGACTTTGATGCAGTAGTTTTGTCAGGAGGAGCAACAGTTCCTAGAGACACGCCGATGCCAGGAAGAGCATTAAAAGGTGTTCATTTTGCAATGGACTTTTTGTCTCAAAACAATGCAAGGGTTTCCAACTTACAGCACGAGGATCATAAAGGTCAAGACGTAGAAGAAATTTTTGCTACTGATAAAAATGTAGTAGTCATTGGAGGTGGAGATACAGGTTCGGATTGTGTGGGAACTTCTAACAGGCATGGAGCTACATCGGTTACTCAATTAGAAATTAGTGACAAACCAGGAGTGGAAAGAGCTCACAATAACCCTTGGCCAGAGTATCCCTTTACATTAAAGACATCAACCTCACATGACGAAGGCTGTGAAAGAGATTGGAGCGTGTTGACAAAAGAATTTGTAGACGATGGCAACGGGAATGTGAAAGGATTAAAAATTGTCCAAATTGAATGGGAAAAAGCAGAGCCAGGTCAACGTCCCGGTTTCAAAGAAATACCAGGATCTGAACAGATATTACCCTGTGATTTAGCCCTGTTAGCCGTAGGGTTTTTAGGACCCGAAAGCGAGGGGGTCTTGGAGCAATTGGGCGTAGAGCTTGACGCACGATCCAATGTAAAAGCCAACTTGAAAGACTACAAAACTTCAGTGGACAAAGTATTTACAGCTGGCGACATGAGAAGAGGCCAATCCTTAGTGGTTTGGGCTATTTCTGAAGGTCGTGAATGTGCTAAAAACGTGGATGAGTTCTTAATGGGTTCCTCGGTGCTGGAAAGCAAAGACACGTCAATGTTAGCGATTTAAGCAATCATGGGACTCGTTGAAATCAGTGGGCTAAAGGTTTATGCTTATCATGGTGTACATGAAGTGGAGAATATCGTTGGCCAGTGGTATGTGGTTGACTTGAGCTTATCAGTTGACTTTACTGAAGCCCAAGAAAATGACAAACTTTCAGGAACGATTGATTATTCGAAAGTAAATGACATGATTCTCTCAGAAATGAAAATAAATTCAAAACTCATTGAACATGTGGCAGGTAGGATAAAAACAAGTTTGCAAAACCAATTTACGATGCTGAAATCTGGAAGTATTAAAATAAGTAAATTAAATCCTCCTGTAAAAGGTGCTGTGAATGCAGTAGCTGTAACGGTAACTTTTTAAGAAAAACTGACCTAAAAGCAACTAGGTTTAACTATATTTAACCCTTGAATTAAACTATGCATCAAATGAAACTCAAATCTATACTTTCAATTTCAAGCGTATTGATGCTCTTGGCAATTTTGGTAAGTTCTTGTGGTAGTACCTTGAACATTACAAAAAAGAGACACAGTAATGGGTATTACGTAAACATTGGAAACGACGACCATGATGGTTTAAGCAAGGCAGAAAGAAGAAATAAAAAACATGATCTTTCTAAGCTAATTGAAAATAAAATTAACAACGACAACTTGGCTTCTAATGTAGAAGCGGGTGATGACATAGATGGTGAAAAATCAGATGGCAACGGAGACTTTAAAAATAAAAACCTAAGTGCCGAGCAAATAGCTGCTGCAGAGGAATTTTCAAGAATGTCTACTTTGAAAAAAATTAAAGCCTTAAAAAAATTAAAAAACGAAGGAAAACTGGAAGACAACACTGACTTCATGTTGATTTTGTTAATACTTCTTTCCATTATTCTCTCTCCTGTTGCCATCTTCCTTAAGGATGACGGAATATCAAATCATTTTTGGATTAATTTACTGATGTGGGCTATAGGAATTGGAGCCTTTGGTATATTTGCAGGGGGAGCCCTCGCATTTTTAGGAATACTGTGGCTTTTTGCAGTAGTACATGCCTTATTATATGTTTTCGGGATAATCTAGTTAATTAAAAGACTTTAAAATATTAAAAAAGGGAGCTACGTAGCTCCCTTTTTTTGTACCTACTATTGTCAACACACAAGGGATTACTTACACGTTCATTATGACACTCAAAGATGTAAGCTGGCAGTTCTTTTATTCACTCTCACCGTCTCTATTACTTCGTCCCTTGTAATTACAATGGAATATAGGTATGCTAAGTCCAATGTTTACTTGACGCATGAATAACTCCCTTTCAACAAAGAATAATTCACCAAAAAACTACTTATAATAAGACAGTGGGCCTAAGTTAGAAACAACTTCTTTTGTTCAATGATGTAGGCTGAGATCAAATAAACGAGGAGAAGCAGAGTACTCAACGCAAAATTTGTTTCACCAACTGCTTGGAGTTTGATAAATACAAAATACAGCAACACAGACAGCCCGATGTAAAATCCCGCTTTTTTGAGGTTATACGGAATAGGGTAGTGCTTTTGACCTAGCTTATATGAAACCACTACCATCGATAGGTAACAGAACAAAGTAGCCCATGCACTCCCCATGTAACCAAACTTTGGAATCAAAATAAAATTAAGTACGATGGTGATGATGGCACCAAAAATTGAAATGAGCGCACCAAACCCAGTTTTTGAACTGAGCTTATACCAAATGGATAGGTTAAAATAAATGCCCAAACATATGTTAGCGAACAGCAGCACAGGCACCACCTTTAAACCTTCCCAAAAATCGTCATTTCTGATGAAGTGCTTAAATACATCTAAGTATAATAAAACCACTAAAAACATCGCGCCAACAACAATGACAAAATAATTCATCACATTTCCGTACATGTTTTTTGATCCCATTTTTTTCTCCTGAGCAAAGAAAAATGGTTCCGCAGCGTACCTAAAGGCCTGAATAAACATGGTTATAATTATCGATAGTTTGTAATTAGCGCCATAAATCCCCAATTGTTCCATGGTGCTTTTTAAGCCTATTTTTGGCAGTAAAATTTGTTTTAACATTATCCTATCTATTGTCTCATTGACAATTCCTGCAAGACCAACTAGTAATAAAGGAAGTGCGTACCTTAACATTTTACGATACAGCGGTTTATTAAAAACAAAACCGTTGTTTAGCAATTCCGGGATGAGTACAATGAACTTAATCAAAGAGGCAATGAGGTTTGCGATAAATATATAACCCACTCCTATTTCAGGATTATAAAAAGTCTCAACCCAATAATTCGAGACACCTTCATCATAATGACCTTTACAATATACCAACAAAAACCAGTTTAAGCTGATGTTAACTGCAACATTTAACAAATTCACTAAAGCGAATTTCAAGGATTTATTCTGTTGACGAAGTTTTGCAAGTGGTAAAGACGCAATAGCATCTACCCCTACAATGACAGCAAACCAAATGATATACTCTTTGTGATCGGGATACATTAACCAGTCTGCGATATTCTGGGAAAACAAACTGCAAATCACAATAAAAAATACTGCCGAACTGACTACTGAAATTAAAATGGTGGAAAAAATAGACGCGTCTTCTCTGTTTTTACTAGTGAACCTAAAATAGGCCGTTTCCATACCGTACGTAAGTAGCACTACTAAAAATGCGACATATGCATACATTTCGGTAATGATACCAAACTGCTCCGTAGAGAAAATGCCTGTCCATAACGGTGTCAACAAATAGTTCAAAAACCGACCGACAATACTACTTAAACCATAAATGGCTGTCTGTCCTGCAAGTTTTTTTAATGGATTTGACACGTAATGTGGTTATGCTAACAAACTTAATTAAAAGCAACCAAAGTTTACTTTTTAAACAAATGTACTTTTACAGCCTTCTATGTGACAAGTTTCAAGGTAAACACATGACGAAATATACCAAAATCGCCTCTACAGTACTGAAGTGATTTTTCAAGAAAGTGCCACCGAATTACTATTCTCCAATTTCTAACCAAAAAGACCCCCCGTGTCTTTCCACGGTTTCCATCACTTTATGATCCCAAATTGGAAGAAGCACCTTTTTTAAGTCCTCGTCTTCACTAACAAAATAATTAGGCATTATTGGCTTGTACTTTTTTGAATTTGCCAAAATGAAAGCTGCTAAAACATACTGTTCTGAATATGCCCTGTCGCACATAAATTGAGGATAATCATATGGTAAATAGATGTCATGCACATGAACTATTACGCCCTTTTTTAATTTCGGAAACAGTTCTAAAAAACAAACGGTTACATCTGAATTAGGCAAACACCGGTGTGAGTTGTCAATAAACAAAATATCACCAGCTTCTAACTCTTCTACAAATGATAAATCTTTAATGTCTTCAATTGGCTGACGTATCACCTTGTCCGCTAAGTGATCGATGTTAGCTCGAGGGTACGGATCAATAGATGTTATTTCAGTATTTAAACAACCTTCTAAAACTGCTTTTTTTACAACCTTTGTTGAGTTTCCAGAACCAACTTCAATGTACTTCTTAGGCGAAAAATGTCTAACCATGCCATAAATACCAACAATGTCTAACCCTGGCAAAAAATCATTATTCCAAGCGGGCAAATTTTCATTGTCTTGCTCACCTGTTAGCTTTATTCCATGAAACACCTCCTTGTATTTTACAAATTCAGTTAACAAAGACTCATAACTGGATCTATGTTCATCAATCAACTTATACAGCACCGAAGGGGCATCTCCTACTCCATGACCTGACCGTGGCTTAAAATTAACTTTATAATCCAAAAATACATTTTGAATTCTCGGGGAAAGAAACCTATATAGTGATTTAATCATAATAATCTTATTTTAATAGTGTTATACGTATAGAAACAACTCATCTGCTCCTGGTAAATTTTCAGCTAAAAGTATGATAAACTGACAAATAATTTAAAAGTTACCACACTTTACTTTTTTAGTAAATGATCTTTTACCGCTTTCCATGTTACGATTCGTAGGGTAAATATCAATCCAAAACTTAAAATAAAAATTAAGGCAATAGCTGTAGGTATTTCAAAAAGTTGCTTAAAGTATACACTTGCATTGTACAATAATAAGCCTATTGCTACAAATTTTATAAAATGGAGATATGGAAAGCTAATCTCATGCTCCCTGTAACAATAAAACCATTGACAAAGTGCACTTATAGTTTGTGTAATTACACTTGCTACAGCTGCACCTAATGCACCATATACAGGTATTAAAAACCAATTTAACAATAGGTTTGCACCTATTCCTAGAAGGGCTATCCCATTTAAAATTTTCATTTTACCTCCTGCCGTTAGCAATACTCCATAAATGAAATTGAAAGACATGGAAACAATCCCAATCACCAAATAAGAAAAGACATTTGCCGAATATTGTACATCGCTAATGTTGGTAACATTATTAGGCGAGCTAGTTAAACGTTCAAGAATAGGTATGTCAACACTGTAATGCGCATACAACCCGTTTATTATTTCATATGAGAAGACATTGAATATAATTGTCAAAACTAGAGTGCCAAAAATTAACATGGATCCTGACAGCCTTAACAAAGGGGCTACCTTAGCCTTGTTTTTAATCATTTTGGCAAACATGGGTAGCAACAAGACCGCTACTAAATATATGTAACTATTGACCGCCATTAATATTCTAAATGACTGTGCATAAATTGTGTTCTCCCAAATTCCATTCTCCAACATTTGATCTAACATAAGGGAATCGGAGTAGCTGTAAATGGACATTAACACTACAATTAAGGAATATGGATAACTTTTTTGAAGTAAGGTTTTATTGAACTTAAAGTTCCAGGTCAGTTTTACCAAACCTCCTTTTATTGC
The DNA here is from genome assembly GCA_047631875.1 of Saprospiraceae bacterium. Taxonomy (GTDB): domain Bacteria; phylum Bacteroidota; class Bacteroidia; order Flavobacteriales_C; genus JBLIAZ01. The sequence goes on along the minus strand of JBLIAZ010000022.1, from coordinate 6,586 downwards.
CAATAGTAAAAATGCCAATACAACGGTAGCCAAATAACCAACAAATTGAATTTTAATGAACATCACAATGCTCACTTGAGTGCTGCTAAAAAATACCACACTCAAAATGATGGCAGCCATGATTATTCTGTCAACCACAGAAATCAAACTATCAAATTTGAAATGCCCTAAAGCTGTCAAATTTGATCTGAAATAAGTTAAAGTTGCTAATAACGTTTGGTTGACTCCCAAAAACAGTAACATTTTTAATTGTACCGAGTCATAAGAAAGGAAAAAGCCAGCACCTATTAAAGCCACAAAATAAACAGCTGCAAGAGCCATCCTTAAAGTAAATACTTTCGAAAAATAACTTTTGAAATTTTGTTCGTTTCCGGCTACCTTTCGGTTGTTGTAATTACTTATCCCAAAATCGAGGAACATGTTTAACATGACCGAAAGATTAAACAGGATGAAGTATTGTCCGTATTCCTCTCCGGTTTCACGCTGAACCATTAAATCAGCGAGCAACCAAGCAGGCTTCACCAAGATGTTTACGAAAAACAACAAGAAGAAATTGATAAGAAATTTTTTCTTCATGTTAAACTTATTTGAAACAAAGGTTTACGCAATCAATAACGCTCTTGATAAAATTGCAAATATTTCTCCTCCTCTTTAAACTCTAATAATTTTACGTAATTCGCACTTGAAATTACAAACTGCATTTCACCAATGTTCTTAACGAGCTTCAATACTTTAGTTTGAATATTTTCGGCGTAATTTTTAGCCAATCCTTTCGACTTAAATTCTTGAATCAACATTATTTTTTCTGTTTTTGACCACTGGATGATGTTCAATTTCAACTTTAAAACTGTGTATTGTGAATTATTAAGCTGATGGATTCTTCCTGTTAAAGCAAGAGAGTCAACGATGTCTTGGTTGTAGATTACCGCAAAGTAATGAGGGCCAACAAGTGTGCTGTCAAAAACTCTTGAGCTGTCTACAGCATTTGCTTTGCCCATTTGCTGCATTCTCTTAAAATTAATTTGCTCCAAAATTACCTGAGCTTCTTTTGCTTGAACAGATCCCTTATGATCATAAACAATTTTTCTCAAGCTTTTTTCAAATTCTTCTTTCCCCTTTACTTGTCCGACCGCAAAGGCTTCAAGCATGTCAAAATTTGCTTGCAGTACATTCTCTTTCGTCGTGTCTCTGCTGCTTTCAATTACTGCTAACAACGAATCGTGTTGTCCCGATTCATACATCTTTAACATGAATGCATAACTCTCGTTAAGCCTTTTCAAACGCTTTTCCTCCTCCGCTCCACGATTTGGGTATTTTATCAATAGAGCATATTCTGAACTTGGAAATTCAGACAACACTAAACTTTTGTTAATGGCCGCATTAACTTTGTCACCTCCTTTGTCATAATTTCTAAACAATTGATAAAGTGACTTTGGACGGTTCTCGTTTTTGGGAAAACGCCTGTTTAATTCTTCAAAATAATAATTAGCTCGTTTTTGATCGTTTAACTTGCTGTTAAAAATACCCGCTGCTAAGTACAACGCCTCCTCTATCCTAGCATTGGACGAATCCACTGCATCTTCAGTAAACGGCAAGTTTTTCATGTAAAAATCAGCCGTTTTGTTTTCTGCAACAGTCGCGTTACCAAATTCGTCAATTTGACCTTGACTACTTTCTGCTATGTTTTCGATGCTTAAGCTTGATTTATCGGACCTTCTCCAATCGTCTTCCAGTTTTCTGTTTCCATAAACAGTGATGAATTCAGCGTTGGCACTCGCAAGTAAGGTTGAATTGTCAAACAACCACCCTCCTGTATTTACCTGAGTCGCAGCTGCCGCTTTCATTTGAACTAATTTCGCTTGTAAAGCTATTTCTTCTGCCTCCTCTTGCAGCTCCACCTCTTTAATTAAGTTGTCAATAAAAGCAAACCTTTCTTCCTCGGATAGACCAGCTATTCTTTGTAAGCTATCCTCCCTTGATATGATGTTCAACTGCTCAACTAAAGCCGTCAAATTCTCCGCTTTGTCCTTGATCATATCATAATTTTCATAATCGGTAGGCAAAGAAATTAACGAACTGTCGTAAAACTTTTGAGCATCCACGTATTCGGGAATTTTAAAGTAGTAATTCGCTACAGCCAGGTATGACAAAGATTTTTGTTTAGGGTTGTTCACGCTTTTTTGAGCTGACAACTTGTAGTTTTTAACCGCTAGTTTTTCTTTACCATCCCGTTCGTACACTTGAGCCAAGGTGTAATAAATTTGATCCTGAAAGTCTTTGTTTTTCTTATCCTTGAACATCTTATTCAAAATGCCCACAATTTTATCGCTGTTTTTTCCTTGGTGTGTCTTTGCCAAACTTAACTTTGCGTTGAATTCCATTTCATAAAAGACGGCCTTTTTCGAAACCTCTTCAAATAGTACAGAGGCCTTCTCTAATTTCCCCTGCCTGCTATATAATTGAGCTAAAATATATTTTACCCGTACTTTTAACCGTTGGCGCTTAATGTCAACTACTGCTTTCTCTAAAAATTCAATTGCAAGAGGAAAGTCCTCGGTATCGATGTAATACAATCCCCTGAGTAAATCGTGCTCATCTCGTAACTTTTCATCAAAATTTTCATCCTCTTCAATGGCTTTGAATTTCGTTTCAGCATCGACATAGTTTTTTTGATAAATCAAAGTTTTTATGAGTTCCAATTGAATGTCATAAAATATTGGGCTGGATTCAAAATGAGCAAGCAAATACTTAAACGTATTTTCTGCAGAATCATACTGCATCTTATAAAACTGAGCCTGACCTAACAACAAGTAACAATCATCGATCATTTTGTTGTGCTCAACCAGCTTGCCTTTTATTTTAAACCTCATGCTGTGTTTGTCAATCATTTTTGTTGACTTAGCAATGGCTCGGTTCAAAGCTGTGTATTGCGACTCCGCTTGAGACTTGTCACCGTATTTAAATACACTTAATATTTCTTCGTAATTGTCTTTGTGGGCTTTGTACAGGGCTTTTTTGGCTTCCTTTAACGCTTCTTTTCCGTGGAAATAGCCATTGAAACGTGCTGTAGTATAATGATACGACTTATTAGCAAAGGCATTTTTCTCCGTGTTACAAGCAACAAATACTCCTTGAAAAACCAATAAAAAAAGGACCAAACTTAAGCTACTATTTAGCCAAGTTTTGGTCCTTCTATTTTTTACAAATCTTATCAAAATCCTATTTCCGTATCACATTCACACCACTGCTGGAGGTTAAAGGAACGGAAAATTCACTTAAAAATTACTTACAGTAGCAATAATTTAAATTGTGATTTTTTTACTTCTTTCCGAATCTTTTACGCTCTCCTTCATTCAAATAAATTTTTCTAATTCTAATTGCATCTGGAGTTACCTCAACGTATTCATCAGCTTGAATATATTCTAAAGCTTCTTCTAAACTTCTCTTGATTGCAGGAGTAATTTTAATAGCATCATCCGTACCCGAAGAACGAACGTTACTTTGCTTTTTCATTTTAGTTACGTTAATAACCAAGTCCCCATCTCTGCTGTTTTCACCAATTACTTGACCTTCGTAAATCTCATCTCCCGGATCAGAAAAGAAAGTTCCTCTTTCTTGTAATTTGTCAATCGAGTAAGGAATCGCGGTACCTGTTTCCATTGATATCAAAGAACCATTTTGTCTTTGAGGAATGTCCCCTCTCCATGGCCTGTATTCCATAAACCTGTGTGATGCTACTGCTTCACCTTGAGTCGCAGTTAACATGTTACTTCTCATTCCAATTAATCCTCTTGAAGGAATGTCAAAAATTAACTTAACCCTTTCTCCGGTAGTTTCCATTGATTTAAGCTCACCCTTCCTTTTAGTAGCCATGTCAATTACTTTACCACTGAACACCTCAGGAACATCCACGTTCAACTCTTCAATAGGCTCACTTTTTTTACCCTCAATGGTTTTTATTAAAACTTGTGGTTGACCAACTTGTAGTTCGTAACCCTCTCTTTTCATTTCCTCAATCAAAACAGCCAAGTGCATGATTCCACGACCATAAACCAACCAAGCATCAGCCGAATCAGTTTCTTCCACTTTCATTGCCAAGTTTTTTTCTAACTCTTTAGCCAACCTGTCTTTGATGTGTCTTGATGTTACAAACTTTCCAGCTTTCCCAAAAAATGGGGAGTTGTTGATTGTAAAAAACATACTCATTGTTGGCTCATCAATGTCAATTGGAGCTAATCCTTCTGGATTTTCAATGTCTGCAATTGTATCTCCGATCTCAAAACCTTCTAAACCAACAATGGCACAAATTTCACCGGCTTTCACAAACTCCACGTTCCTTTTTCCCATGCCGTCAAAAATCATTAACTCTTTGATTCTTGTCTTTACTGCAGAGCCATCTCTTTTAACTAAAGAAACTCTCATGTCCGTTTTTAACTCCCCCCTAAACACACGCCCAATAGCTATTCGTCCTACATAACTTGAATAATCCAACGATGTAATTTGCATTTGAACCGTACCTTCCTCTACTTTCGGAGCTGGAATATGCTCTATTATTTGTTCAAAAATGATGTTCACATTGTCCGTTGGTTTTTGCCAATCTTCGCTTAACCAACCGTTTTTTGCTGAACCATATAATACAGGGAAATCGAGCTGCTCTTCCGTTGCATCTAATTCGAACATCAAATCAAAAACTTTTTCATAAACCACCTCAGGCTCACAGTTTTCCTTATCCACTTTGTTAATTACAACCATTGGTTTTAATCCCAACTGAATAGCTTTTTGTAATACAAAACGAGTTTGTGGCATAGGTCCTTCAAAGGCATCAACCAACAAAATAACCCCATCGGTCATTTTTAATACACGCTCTACTTCTCCTCCAAAATCACTGTGACCTGGAGTATCAATGATGTTAATTTTATGGTCTTTGTAGTTTACAGCTGCATTTTTAGCACGAATAGTAATCCCTCTCTCTTTTTCCAATTCATTACTGTCCATGATTAAGTCTCCTACATCTTGATGTGACGAGAATACTTCGCAGGCATGTAACATTTTATCTACCAAGGTTGTTTTACCGTGGTCAACGTGAGCAATGATTGCAATGTTCCTAATTTTTCCCATTCGTTTTTTTGTAAAAATGAAGCGCAAAGATACAGGTATCAATTGGAGTTATCTCACTGATTTACATTTAATTTGGAAGGATAAACTCGATTTAAAGAACCTCTCTTTATTTTTTGTTATATTTGAAACGATTTTGCCGACTAGAACAACGAACTACTTTAATTTTAACACCTATGAAAAATTTTATTAAATCACCATTAAACCTGTTCGTTGCAGGATTAATACTTGCTTCGTCCTTTGTTTTTGTTCAATGTACAAAGCCCGACACAGAGGGTCAGATCACTTTAAATTATTTGAGTGATGGCAAACCAGTTATAGGAGCTACTGTGAAATTGTTCATTGACACCAGTAAGTCTGACGCAGGTTTTTTCTTGTGTAATTCAAACAACAAAATTACTCCGGAAAAAACATACACTACTAATTCAAGTGGAGTGATTAACGAATGTTTTGATTTGCCTGCTCTAATAAACGTCTATGCGACACTTGCTACTGGGTATGCTATAGACACAACTGGCCTAGGATTAGATAGTGCCGCTGCTGCAGCATATCTTTCTAGTGGGTCCTTTGTTGGTGAAGGAAAACTAAACCTAATAGCTAACGAGAAAACGTCAATTACAATTAAAATGAACTAATTAATTGTACAACAGTTCAAAAGCGCTCCGGTAAGCTCCTGTTTCATTGACATAATCAAAAAGATTAGCGTAAAACTCATTGCGACAAATTGTAGCGCTGTCTCCTATGATAATCAGTTTTTTCTTAGCCCGGGTCATGGCTACGTTCATTCTTCTCTTGTCGGACAAAAAACCAATTTCTCCTTTGTCATTAGAGCGTACAAGGGAAATGTACACGACATCGCGTTCTTGACCTTGGAAAGAGTCAACAGTGTTAATTTTGATTCGCTGTTTAATGTCATCTGTTAAATCAAAATCGGATAAAACCTGTTTTAAACACTCCACTTGCGCCCTGTAAGGGCTAATAATCCCTATACTTAAGTTAGATTTAACATCGTCATTCAACATTAAAAGATACTCTTCCATGTGACTCATCAAAACCCGAGCTTCCTCTTTGTTGAAGGTACTCCTTGAGTCTAAGTCCAATGTTTCTTCAAAGCCAGTTCCAGCGGTATCAACAAATTCCAATGGTAAGTCACCAGGGAAAACAGTCCATTGCCCCACTTTGGGATTAGCCATTAAATTCCCTTCATAAAACTCCATGCTGGAAAAATTCATGATTTGCTCGTGCATTCGATATTGCTCATTGAGCATCACATCGGCAGCATTTCGTTTTATAGCTTTTTCGAACAAGGTGTTTCTTAAGCCACTCGCTTTAAAGGACTTTACCGTTGGAGGCAATTGTTGATGGTCCCCCGCAAATATTACACGATTTGCCTTTAAAATGGGAATCCATGTGGCCGGCTCCAATGCTTGTGCGGCCTCATCAATGAATACCGTGTCAAATCTCATTCCTC
>JBLIAZ010000021.1:0-18886 GCA_047631875.1 Saprospiraceae bacterium | reverse complement strand
AAAATAGTCGAATAATTTTTCTTCTATGTTGTTCTTGCTTATCATTCTTAATTTTTTCTTCTTACTTATTGTATTCTTACTCTGCTTTATTACTTATGTCCTTATGCCTATTTCCTATTTCCTATTTCCTATTTAATCTTTCAAAATTGTCAAATCTTTAATTTGCTCTTTTACTTTTTGTCTTGCCCTAAACAAGTATACTTTTACTTGCGACTCATTTAAATTCATTATTTCTCCGATCTCCTTGTAATTATATCCTTCATAGTCCCTCAACAACAAAATCGACTTGTGCTGTTCTGGCAATACAGCTAATGCCTTATCAATAATTTCTTTCAGCTCAAATTCATTTTTATCTTCCTTTCCTCGGTCAATTTCCAAAGCATCCAAACTACTCATCCTTCCCCTCTTTTTTACAAAATTAATTAGAGCGTTGTGTGCGGTGGTAAACAGCCAAGATTTAGCTTTGGGTGTTTCCACTTTCTCCCTATTAATCCATAATTTCATGAACGACTCTTGAACAATGTCATTACTGTCTTCTCGATTTCGTAAGGATTTAAAAACGTATCCAAACAACCGGTGACTCAAGGTTTTAACCGCAATATTGTACTCTTGCTCAGTCAATAGTTAAGTCAAATTAAGAAGCGTAGTTCTACTGTTCATAGTTATAAACAATTGTAAGATAAAAAAGTTACAAAAGATATTAAATATTGATTATTTTTTCCCAACTTTAGCGAAGATATTAATAGTACAAAAACAGAAACTATGGGATTCTTAGACAATTTTGAAAAAACATTGAAGGATTTTTTCTTTGCCAAACATCCAAGACAAATAAAAAAAATCCCTGAAATAATAAAGGAATTTAAAGGGAGGGAACAAGACGTGATGTTGCATTTATGTGAAAAATACAAAGTAAGCCCAAGCACAATTGACGGATTAAGCTCCTACTCAGCTCCTGCTCCAATTGTTGAAGAAAAAGTTACTGAAGTTGCTGCACCGGAGGAACCAGCAGAAATAGAAAATGAAGCCATGGACAGTGAACAGGAAGAAACTGTAGAAGAGACTAACGAGGAAGACGAAAACGAGGAAGAAGAGGAGAAATAAATTTCCCAATACAAACTACTGTGTAATTGACTCTCTAGTCAACCTTTCGATACAACTAAATAAAACAACATCCGGTGAGGTCTTTGCCTCGTAAAAAATCGGTTGTTTTCATTCTTTTTTTTCCTTCAGGCTGAAGTTCGATAATATTGACAGCTCCATCACCGCAATACACTTTTAAAAAAGTTTTTTGATCGGTTTCAATGCTACCTTGCTCACCCAATCCATCAGAATATTCCGACTTAAACAATTTCATTTTCATTTTTTTTCCATTTGGAAAACTTAAAGTTGAAAATGCTGCTGGATAAGGTGACAATCCTCGAATTAGGTTATGCACCATATTTCCTGACTTACCCCAAGAAACTTCGCAAGTAGCTTTGAATATTTTCGGAGCCTTTTTAATTTCAGTCTTGACATTTACTTCACTTTGAGGAATCGCTTTTACCTCACCTTTTTCAATACTTTGCACAGTTTTTAAAACCAACTTAGCCCCCACCTCCATCAACACATCATGCACATCCCCCACTGTGTGGTTTTTACCAATTTTAATTTTAGCATGATCTATTAACTCTCCTGTGTCTATTTTTTCATCAAGAAAAAATGTAGTCACTCCAGTTTCTTTTTCACCATTAATGAGTGCCCAGTTTAAAGGAGCAGCGCCTCGGTAGTTCGGTAAAATTGACCCATGTAAGTTAAAAGTTCCTAATTCTGGTAACCCCCACACCTCTTTTGGCATTTTCCGAAAAGCAACAACTACAATTAAATTTGTTCCCAAACTGTTCAAATCAGCAATGAATTCTGAATCTTTTAAATCTGTAGGTTGCATTACTTTTATCCCATGCTTTACCGCAGACTTTTTTACTTCGGATTCCTGCAGCTTATACCCACGGCCGGCTGGTTTGTCTGCAACAGTAACAACTCCCACCACATTATAACCATTGCTAATGAGTATTTCAAGAGACGGAACGGCGAACCCTGGCGTCCCCATAAAAACTATTTTTAATGCTTTTTTACCTACAGTCATAGCGCGAAATTACTTGAAAAATACGAACCACAACAAGGATTAAAAAAGTATTATTTCCATTCTCTTTTTAATTCCGCATTTGGTATTATTGTGCTCACTTGTAACCAATGATAAATAGGTACGTTACAGGTACATAAATATACTCCATGAAAAAATTCATAGCCTCTTTATTACTTACTATAATTTTTACTTGCTCCTACGGACAATCAAAAGACCAAAGTTTACTTTGGGAAATATCTGGAAATGGACTAGAATTTCCCTCCTACTTATATGGAACTATGCATGTAAGTAATAAAATTGCTTTTCATCTTGCAGATTCCTTTTTCATTGCTCTTGACAATTCTGACATCATTGCTTTGGAGTCAGACCCTGGAGAATGGATGGAAGAAATGTTTGCTTCGAAATCGGCAATGGTAATGAATGGATATAGCAAATACTTGCACTTTGATTACGATAAAAACTTTTATGAAGGTCTTACTGATTTTGAGGAGCCAGACAAAAAAACTTTAATGGCTGCTTTGCGGGACAAACATTCTTTACAAAATGGCTTTTTATACCGGGGGTCTTTATTTGAGGATGAATACGAAGAAAGTACTTACTTGGATCTTTTCATTTATCAGTATGGAAAGAAAAACGGTATCAAGGTCGTCAATTTAGAAGAACATGAACAAACCAATATACTGCAAATAAAGTCCATGATTCCAGATGAAGACGAGGACGAAGAAGAAAAAAAGAAAAAAAAGAAGAAAAAGAAGAATTACTACTCGCAGTGGAATGAAGACATGACAGTCCGCGAGGCTTTAGAGGAAGCATACAGAAATGGCGAAGTCAACGTCATAGATTCTATCATGAAAATGACGGCTCATTCTGATAATTATATGAAATATTTCTTGTACGACAGGAATAGAATCATGGCAAGAGGGATGGACAGCTTAATGAAGAACAACAAAATTTTTGTTGGGATTGGGGCTGCTCACTTGGCAGGAAAGGAAGGAGTCATTCAAATGATGAAGGATTACGGATATAATGTTCGTCCGGTTTCAAGAGAAATCACTGATTTCGCTAAAAAGAAAAAGGAGAAAATTGAAGAAACATTTTTATCTATTCCATTCCTACCTCGAACTACTAACGATGGATACATCAGTGTTAATGTCCCTGGAAAACTTTTTGAAACACCAGGAAAAAGGGGTGACATCCAGTATTTTTATCCTGAAATGACCAATGGAGGCTACTTTTTTATTCGACGTTTTAACACTTATTCCCCGGTTCATAAAGGAGACGAAAACAAATGGCAAGACAAATTAGATTCTTTGCTTTTTGAAAACATCGAAGGGAAAATTATAGAGGAAAGAGAAATCACAGTAAGCGGATACCCAGCAAAGGATGTCCTAAATAAAACCAGAAAAGGTGATTTTCAACGTCGGTTAATTATTTACACTCCTTTAGAAATAATTTTCTTCAAAATGAGTGGCACAGGAAAATGGGTAAAAGAATACGGAGATAATTTCTTTTCATCTATTAAATTAAATACTAAAGAGGTAAAACAACAGCTGTACCATGGTCATTTAGGAGATTTCGAAATAACTTTCCCCTCACCTCCAATCCATAATGTTCACGCTGAGAAGCTTTACGATGCCCCCCGACATTGCATACAATCTTATTCGCAAAGTGACAGCTCTTACTACGTGCTTTTAAGCAGTAAAATCAACGACACTCGGTACATTGAGGAGGATAGTTTCGAAGTAAGATTTTTGATTAAAACATTGTTTGAACAGCTTGACTCAGCTGATGTTGCTTACATTAAATTAGACAGCATCGTAGGGAAGTCAGCCACAGGAAAAGCAACACACGAAAATGCTGAAATTTACGCTAAAGCTATTTTACATCGTAATTTTTACTTTTTACTGATGGTAAAAGGGAACCAACAGCAAGCCGAAGCATTTTTTAGCAGCTTTAAATACAAAGACGAATTCAAAGAGGAAGAATATTTCACGTACAAGGATACCATCTTAAACTACACGGTAACTACTCCTATTGCTCCTGAAAAACTTGAAGACATCTTGTTTTCAGTAAGACAACAAAGACGTAACAAAAACAAAGACGATTGGAACACAGTAAAAGCTCGTAGGTATTTTGACTATGACAATACAAAGGAATCATTTTCGGTTCATTGCTACAAATTCAACGATTACTTCCAAAAAGAATCCATGGATGAATTCTGGGAGGACGAGTTAAAACCGTACACGAAAAACGACATGATCACCCAAAGTAGGATTATCGACAACAATGACACCGTCCCTACAGCCCATTTAATTCTGGCTGACACTAACAGCACAAAGATCATAGAGGTGAAAAAGTATTTGAACCAGGGCGTGCTTTTCACCATTAAAAGCAGCTACGATTCTTTGAGTCCAAAATCTAAATTTGTGAGTACGTTTTTTGAAACCTTCACTCCTACTCGCGATACATTACTAGGTAAACATGTTCTAGCAAGTAGCGCCGACTTGTTTTTTGACGACTTACGTAGTCTTGACAGTTTACAAATGAAAAAAGCTGTTGAACTGGTTAATCAAATTACTTTTGAGGAACGTCATATTGATAGCATGGTTTGGTATATCCGAAACTTTGAATTCCCTGAAGATGACGAAGAGGGAACTAAAGTTTATTTAATTAGGGAGCTAGGCTACATCGAGTCAAACTTAGCTATCAAACCTTTAGCTAGCTTATACAACGACAGCGATGAGGACCACGAGGAGCAGTTTGCGGCATTAAAAGGATTAGCGAAAATTAGCAATAAGCAATCCTATAAAGTGATGACAAACTTGATGATTGACAACCCACCTATTGCTACTTCCAGCTCATCCATTTCGCACTTGTTTAATTACTTTGATGACAGCTTAAAGTTAAGTAAGAAAATGTACCCTAAAGTGTGGGACTTGATGCTTTATGATAAATACAGAAGCCCTATCTACAATTTATCTGTGACCATGATGGACAGTTCGCTCATCAAAGCAAAGTCCTACAAGAAAATGAAACCGCTTATTTTAAGAAAAGCTAAAAGTTTAGTGCAAAAAAAGAGTTCATATGATAGTTCGGTAAAACTTTCAGGAAGGGATTACTTCTACAAAAATGGAAAAAGGGTTGACCATAATTCATTCATAATTGATCAGTTCTCGGTGACTAAATACCTAAAACTTCTAGCTCCATACTACGAAAAGGACAAGTCAGTTCATAAATTCTTTGATAAAATATTTCAATCTGATAACAACAGGAAAAGGTTCATAACCACGGTGATATTTACGCAAAATAAACTGAACGTACCTGACTCGGTAATGAAGGTATTGTCTACGTCCCAAACGTATCAATACCCTTTATATAAAGAGCTAAGTACTTTAAACAAAACATCTCTTTTTGACGAATCGTTGTTATCGCAGGAAAAAATGGCTAAATCTATTTTGTATGCTGGTTCTACCTCTATCGATGAGGAAGAAGACAGCATTACATTTGTAAAATCAATCCAATTCACCGAAAGCGAGAGCAAAGGGAACTTGTACTTTTACAAAAGCGAAAGCAGTTATGGTAGTAAATGGTATATTCATTATGCTGGGATCATGTCATTGGATACAACCGAAATTAGCACAGACATCGATTTTGATTTTATTGATCGAAAAATCACGGTCTACAATGAAAAAGACATTGATAAAGAGATCAACAAAATTGTAGCCGAACTGTATTTAAGGAACAGGAAAAGAGCTAGGAAATACAGATATTAAAGTGGTTAACCTCAACGCCAACTTGAATACGTCTCTTTAGCTCACAGTTGGGTAAAAAAGTTACCTGCTATTTTAATTCGATTACTTCAACCCACTGTCTTTGCTGCATGGTGATGTAAAGAAGGTCTTCTGCAGGGCTAAACGTTACATTGGTTGGCTTTGGTCCTTGCAAGACGATTTCATGAAGAAGTTCACCATGTATAGATAACACAGCTATAGTTCCTTTGCCGTAGCGAGCTATGTACAATTCACCATCCTTCTTGCAGCGCATTCCGTCCATCCCAAACTCATTAAAATGATGAAAAAGTATTTTATTTTTCACAGAACCATCTGGAGAAATATCATATTTCCAGACGTTACCTTGAACACTTTCGTTGACGTACAAGTTTTTACCGTCAGGACTGACTTCCACACCGTTGGTAGTTCCCATCTCGTTTTCCAACAACACAGTTTCACCATTTGACTTAATTAACCATAGTTGTCCAGTCTCATCAGACCAGTTAGGATCCGAAGCATATAAAACGCCATCATCAGTTATCGCAATGTCGTTTGGTTGATTCATAAGGCTGTCAGAAGCATGAACAATTATTTCTTTTGAATGCTTATTTACCCTAAAAATGTTGTGATTTACATAATCAGCTACAAAAAATATTGAATCATTTAAAAACCGAATACCATTTCCTACACTGGTTTCAGGTAGGACTATAAATATTTCAGGTTCCACCTCACCAACTGGTATAACCCCAATCGTTCCTTGCCACTTATAGTTAACTACATACAAATCGCCGTGATTATCTGTGGCTGGCCCCTCGATACCGCTAGTAAACACAGATGAGGTATGTACTTTGCTCGAGCGATTTTCCACACAAGACAACATCAGCACCGCTATTAAAGTGAGTACTACTACATTGTTCATTTGACAGCTTTAATTGAACAGTAAAATTCCATAAAAAAAGCTACATAGTGAATTATTTTGACGAATTTTGTAGGTAGTATATTCAAACCAATTGGTTTCGGTTCGAACGTATGCATGACTAAACACTTTGATTTTACCATGAGCCAATTCGTTAGGTTTTCGAAAAAAGACAACGCCGATTTTGTAAAAACCGTCAAATCAAGGGTGAATACTTATTTCAACGAGAACAACATTAGTAAATTTGGTAATTACAAAATGGTTTTAAAATCCATTTTCATGCTGTCTTTATATCTTGTTCCTTTTAGTTTGATTATTTTTTACCATTTTGAAAACCAATGGATACACCTTGCTTTGTGGGCCATAATGGGAGTAGGAATGGCTGGAGTTGGGTTGTCAATTATGCACGATGCAAACCATGGCTCCTATTCAAAACACAAGTGGATTAACCGAATGATGAGTTCAGTAATATATTTAGTTGGAGCTAACGCTTTAAACTGGAGGATTCAACACAACATTCTACACCACACTTACACTAACATTGACGGGTTAGATGATGACATCAAAGCTCCTGTGGGAGCGCTGCGATTTTCCCCACATCAACCAAAGAAAAAAATTCACAAATACCAACATATTTATGTCTGGTTTTTCTATTGTTTTTTGACTCTATTTTGGGCAATTGATGCTGATTTCAGACAAATTTACGACTTCAAGAAAAAAGGACTCACAAAGGGTCATAAAAAGAATTTTGCATCGGTGATGTTTGAATTGATCTTTTTTAAATTGTTCTATTACGCATTTATATTTGCACTTCCTTTAACTGTTTCATCTGCCCCTTGGTGGATATTAATTGTGGGCTTTTTTATCATGCAATTCGTTGCAGGTCTAATTTTAACAAGTATTTTTCAACCCGCTCATGTTCTTGCTGACACAGAGTTTCCTCTGCCAGATGAAAACGGAAAAATTGAAAGGAACTGGCTTGTTCATCAATTGTACACTACGGCAAATTTTGCTCAAAACAACAAGTTTTTCACATGGTTTGTCGGCGGGCTCAACCACCAGGTGGAACACCATTTATTTCCTACTATTTGCCATATTCATTACCCTCACATAACGAAAATTATTCAGGACACCATCCACGAATTTAACTTGCCGTACCGTACTTTCCCTACGTTTGGAAGTGCATTACGAAACCACATTAAGGCATTGAAACAATTTGGGAATTAACGACGTACAATAAAGTATAGTAACTCAACTTTAAAGTGGTACAATTTTTTCAGAGGGGAGTAACAAAACGTATGCAATGAGTTTACTAAATTTCAGATACCGCTTTGTTATATTATTCTCAATTATGACACTAGTTAGTAGTGCGCAAACCAACGAGCAAATCATAGCAATTGATTATGATTATAACAAGTTCAAATCACAGTTATCCCTTGTGATGGGTGCTACAGGAAGCTCAGACGCAACCACTATAAAATACCAAGCGAAATTCCCAAGGACGCTCATTGACACCAAACAGGTCGATTATAGCGTGGGGATTTCAGACCCTTTCTCTCCCCCACTTGAAGCAACACACCAAGCATTACGAAGAGCCTGCCTTATTCAAGCTTTAAAAAGCAATTGTAAAACCTTTGCCGTTTTTGATTATTACACTAAATACTCACCTGCCATCAGGGGACAAAAAACCATGGGACTCAAGGAAATGGCTCATGTTTTTGTTGATTCTTTGTACGACTTAAGAGGTGCTATCATTGTAAACCATGAGTATTTGCAAACTGGGGAATTAATTCTTACTGTCGATTTTTCAAAATGTAAAAAAACAGGGAGCTCCGCACTTTTTGAAGCCTACAAAAGCACCAAAGAAAAAGAAAAATCTATTCAGGAAACGAGTGTCATAAAAATTGTTGATCGTCGAAACAAAGGTGATTACAAGCTTAAAAAGGACTATCACGCTTATGAAATCATTTCAAAAGACGTATCAAAAAATAATAATTTTAACAACTTCTATTTTTCATATTCTTCCTACAATACCAAATTCGGAATCAAAGGAGGTTTATGGGCACACATGCTGCTGAACTTATCAAGTACGATTCTTGAACAAGCCTCTGAAAAAACCACCTTAGTGAAGTCGGTGAAGGACTATCACATCAACAACATGGTCGTAGATTTAACAAGGACCTCTGGATTCTTTAGATTCAACTTCAAATACAAAAGTTTTTTACAAAAACTAAGAAAGTTTTGACAGCTGCTCTTTGAAGTCATTTTTTTACTTCCTTGACAACCTATTCCTAACAACTAATTTAACTACTTTTACACCGTAACTTCCCAACATGAAAAAGGAATTAGTTAAAGGTGTAATTATATTTTTGATGTTTGCCATCAGTTCAATAACAGCATACTTTATATTATACCCAGCGGAACCTTTGCCAATACTTAAAGTGGGTGATTTAAACCCTAAATTGGTGGACATCACTGTAATAAATTCTACTGATGAACATTTCATTGGTGACTTTACCTTAACCAACCAAAATGGCATACAAGTAACATCAAAAACATTTGACAATAAGATTTACGTCGCTAATTTCATTTTTACGACTTGTCCTAAAATGTGTCCGTTGATGACCAGTAATTTAAACACTGCTTATCTTGAATTTTTAAACGATCCTGAAGTAGCTTTTATCTCGCACTCTGTTACGCCGGTTCAAGATTCTGTACCTGTACTCAAAGCGTTCGCAAACAAGTACGATGTCAGTGGTAATCAATGGCATTTTGTAACTGGAGATAAAAAACACATTTACGACTTGGCTCGAAAAAATTATTTTGCAGCCACAACTACAGGAAAGGGGGACTCACATGACTTTATACATACTGAAAACTTTATTTTGGTAGACAAGAACAAGAGAATAAGAGGGATTTACGACGGCACTTCTTTTGATCAAATTGATCAACTAATTGCGGACATAAATACCTTAAAAAAGGAACATTAAAAGAGCAGTTAAAATGAATTCAAGACCACGAAGAAACAGAATTTCAGGCACCATCAGGAGCATGGTACAAGAAACAACACTTAGCTGTTCCAATTTAGTATATCCCCTGTTTATCGTAGATGGTAATCAAGTTAAGGATGAAATCAAATCTCTTCCACACAACTTTAGATGGTCCTTGGACTTATTATTAGGTGAAGTTCAATCTTGTATTGACTTAAAAATCAATTCCTTCATATTATTTCCAATTATTAAGGAAACGTTAAAAGACAGCACTGCAAGTTACAGTTACGATGAAAATAATTTTTACCTGAAGGCGATTCAAACAATTAAAAATAAATTCCCTGAAGTTTGCTTAATTAGTGACGTTGCTATGGATCCGTACAGCAGTGACGGGCATGATGGCTTGGTTAAAAACGGAAGCATATTGAACGATGAAACCTTACCTGTTTTAGCGAAAATGGCTGTAGCCCAAGCAAAACATGGAATTGATATTGTTGGGCCAAGTGACATGATGGATGGTAGGATAGCATACATTCGTGAAGCCTTAGATGATGCAGGGTACGAAAATACGGGTATTATGGCTTATTCAGCAAAATACGCCAGCGCATTTTATGGACCTTTCCGAGATGCTTTAGACAGTGAACCAAAATCGGGCGATAAAAAAACATATCAAATGGATCCTGCGAATAGCATAGAAGCTGAACGAGAAGCGCAATTAGATTTTGAAGAAGGCGCTGATTTTCTAATGGTTAAACCAGCACTGCATTACATGGACATCATTCGACGACTGAAAGACTCACATGATTTACCAATTGTTGCATACCACGTCAGCGGAGAATGCGCAATGCTTCAAGCGGCTTGTGACAATGGATGGCTTGACTTTAAACAAGCCATGCCAGAAACATTGCTTTCACTTAAAAGAGCCGGATCAGACATCATCATCACGTATTTCGCAAAGCAATACGCGGAATTAAATCAGTAAGAACATTTATGCCAATACACTGCATTGTTTAGAATTATTTTTCATAAATTTGCACCCAGTTTTGACGAATTATAAAGGATACAACAATGGATTTATTAAGAGAAGTAGCAAACGAATTAGGACTAGCAAACGAACTACCAAGTTTTTCTGCAGGTGATACAATTACAGTATATTATAAAATTAAAGAAGGTGATAAAGAGAGAATTCAATTTTTCCAAGGAGTTGTTCTTCAAAAAAGAGGCAACGGGAATACTGAAACTTTCACAATCAGAAAAATCAGTAACGGAATTGGAGTAGAGCGTATCTTCCCAATTGCCTCTCCTTTAATTGACAAAATTGAAATCAACAAAAAAGGTGTGGTAAGAAGAGCAAGGATTTTTTACCTAAGAGATTTAACAGGTAAAAAAGCTAGAATAAAGGAAAAGGTTATCCTTAAAAAATAAGGATAATATATTATATAATAAAAGAGGGTGACATTTAATGCTACCCTCTTTTTTATGCGCAAAATTCTAACAATTACAATTTTAACTCTCCGCCTAACTGAATAATTAAATTCGAGGTTTTAGCTTTTTTTTCTCAACAAAGCCGTAATAATCCCATACCTGTCCTGCTTGTTTGCATGATCAAACTTTACTCCTTCTCGGATGCTTTTGTACATGAGATTTCCTTCGTAATGATTTTCAGATAGCACTTCCATACCCTCTGTAAATTCGTCAATGATGTTCCAACTAAACGCTGAAGGCTCACATATTGTCGGATAAGAATGTATGTCTGAAATCAATAAAAAATATCCTCCTGGCTTTATTACTCTGATAATTTCTTTAATAGATTGACCAAGGTCATCTACATGATCCAAAGAGTTAAAAGAACTTACAACATCAAAATAACCATCGTTGAACGGAATAGATTCGGAGCCAGCCTGAACATACTCCATTTCATGACGCTTCCCTTCAAGCTTCACATATTTGTCAGCTAATGTGTCGAGCCCTATTCTTTCACTTGCCATGTTTGCCCATTCCAAACTTCCTCTTGGTCCACAACCAACATCCATGATCTTTTTACCTTCGTAATCGCTGGAAGAAAATCCAAAGTATTTTGTAAAAAACTCTTCGTAGTGGTGGTTTGTCAGTTGCTTCTCTTTGATTTTTTTAATTTTCCAAAACAACCATTCGTAAAATTCCTTTTGTCTTTTTTTACCAAAAACAAACTGCAGTACTCTGCTAGCGTTCTCGTAATACCAAATGAAAAACTTTGAATCTCTCAGTTCCATAAACTACACCATAACTGGTCTTTTAGATTTAAATAACTCTCTCAATTCCGGAGGAATACCAGTGATGGTATCCATGAAATCGTCAAACTCTTTTTTCGTGCTTTCTGATAATAAATCCTGCATACTCTCTCCTAGCGAAGCATCAATTGCCATTGGGAAAACTCCTACCACCATTTGACCACCTACAAACTGCCCAACATAATTATACTCTTGCAAATCTACAATGTCGTTGCCGGTGGCTGGACAAGTACGCAACTTGTCTTTGTAATCTTCTGGTACACCATCCTTCCCCCATTCATCATATACATGTTCTTGCATGTACGCTTGAATATTTTGCACGGACTCCATTGACATAGCATCCATCTTTTTCATACTGCACACCCCACAAATCGCATACTCATACAATGTCACTTTCATTCCCGTACTAGGGTTTACCTTGAAAGCTTTTTCAATCATGTATGGCTCATCCTCTCCTAGATCATTCCCGCAAAAAGTACAGTCACAGAATACCTTACCCTCCGAGTCTTGATAAAAATCCTTTGGGATGTCTTTAAGTTTATAATTGGGGTCCATCATTTAATTTTTTGAGGGTTATTTTTCAAAAAAGAATCCCAACCACTATACTTTTCACCTCCTCCCAATGTATTTTCCTGGTAATGATGACATACCGCTGTAGCTAAAGCGTCAGTTGCATCAAGCTTTTCAGGCATGGTTTTCATTTTTAATATGTTCTTTAACATTCCAGCCACTTGCTCCTTACTGGCATTTCCATTCCCGGTAATTGACTGTTTAATTTTCTTGGGTGCATATTCCGTAAAGGGTATGTCACGAGACAAAGCAGCTGCAATGGTAACCCCTTGAGCCTTCCCCAATTTAAGCATTGACTGTACGTTTTTACCAAAAAACTGAGCTTCGATAGCCAAATGATCAGGATGATGAGAATTTACTAATCGGATTATTTCAAAATATATTGCCTTTAGTTTTATTCCTAAATCATCCTTTGAATTAATCTGTAACACTCCTACATCTAACAATGTCATCTCTTTACCCACCACTTTAATCACTCCATACCCTAAAAAATTAGTACCTGGATCGACTCCTAAAATTATTTTTTCTTTTTGTGGCACTTTACGTTCTTTAGACAAACTCTTTTTAGCTTAACTTTGATGTGTTTATCCTGTGAATAAAAGTAAAAAAATATACCCAATTGTTAACCTTGCGTTCAAGATAATAATAGCCCTTTTATCAATTGGGTACTTATCTTACGTCATTTTTTTTCAGAAGAACGAATACGTCGATCCTGCGACCGGAGAAAAAGCAATTTTAAATTTATCGTATTTATCAGAAAACATTGCCAGTATAGTCAGCAACAGACCTGACAGCATTTTGATGTTAAGCTTAATACTGCTTCTGGTTTTTGTAAATTGGGGAATCGAAATTATAAAATGGAAATTACTTGTAGGAAAACTATTAAGTGTCAGCTATAAGTTAGCAACTACCTCAATTCTAGGTGGCATCGCAGCCTCAAACATGACTCCGTTCAGAATAGGCGGTTTTTTTGCAAGGGTCGCTCAACTGCCACTTAAGTACCGAGTTAAAGGCGTTGCTATTATTTTCTTAGGGGACACAGCTCAGCTGTTGAGCACGCTGTTATTCGGAAGTTTTTCTACCTTGCTGCTTGTGTTTTTCTTAGACACAGACATGAAAGACATCACCCTTTATCACCTGCAAACACACTCTCTATTAGCTATTGCAGGAACTGCATTCATTGCCACAATCACAGCTTGCATACTCTTTATGTACCTTGATAAGCTAGTGAGGTATCTGAATATTATTCCATTCTTAAAAAATAGAAAAACCACCTGGAACATCCTAAACACGTTCAATTTTAAATCAAATGCAATAGCATTGTTACTTCTAAGTATTCTTCGTTTGTTAACTATTTCAACTCAATATTACCTGGCTTTTAAATTATTTGGGTTTGATCTTGGGCTAATTGAAAGTTTGCTTATCATCAACACCTTGTTTTTGATTTTCAACTTCCTCCCCACATTTAACATCATTGAATTCGGCATCACAAAAACTGCAATTCTAATCTTTTTATTAAAGGCATTCATCTCCCCTGATTTCGTCACCCTCAATGTTGCATTAGTGGTGAGTTGCGGATCCTTTTTGATATGGTTTGTAAACCTAGCAATGCCGTCGGTAATTGGAAGTTTCTTTTTGGCACGAATTAAACTCTTTAATCATCAATGATAATTGATTTACTGTCGATAATACTTTGGAGCTACATCGTCTTAGTCGGGATGGTTGTAGTGGGATGGAATAAAAAAACTAAAAAATCAGTCAACAGCTATGTTGGTTTGGTTTCAGTAGTAGTCCCCTTTCGAAATGAAGAAAGTAATTTAGAAACCACAATTGAATCAATTCTAAAAAATGGCAATGCTCAGTTTGAGCTTATCTTAGTTGACGATCATTCCGAAGACAATTCCTTAAGCATTTGTGAGTCGTATGAAGCAAAATTCAAAAACGTCACGGTACTTCGATTAAACACTGGCACAGGTAAGAAGGCAGCAATTCAATTAGCTATTGAACATGCATCAAGCGAAATAATACTGCAAACTGATGCCGACTGCACCGTTAAAAAGACTTGGATTACCAGTATGAAAGAGCAATTTCACAATCAGAAAATTCTTCTAATTGGACCAGTAAAAGTTATTGCAACAAACGAAAAATGGAATTGGTTTAATCAACTAGAATTTGGCTACCTACAAACTTTCACTGGTGCATTTGCCAATTTTGACAACCCTATCATGGCTAACGGAGCGAACATGATGTACACAAAAACAATTTATTGGGAATATAAACAAAGTAAACTTGGCGCAGACTACGCCTCAGGAGACGATCAATTTTTACTAAGCCATGTCAAAACACACCATTCAAATGCTATTCAGTACGTTAAAAATCAAGATGCAATAGTATCTACAATATTTCCCTCGAAATGGGAAGCAATGATCACACAACGTGTACGTTGGGCTAAAAAGAACAACAACTCAACAGGCATTGATATAATTATTGGATTTCTCCTTTTATCTGCACAATTCCTACTCCCTGTCTGTTTGATACTTTCCATGTTTAATTTCAAATTCATTGAAACGTTTTGGACCGTTTTCATACTCAAAACAGGAATAGAGCTGGTTTTAGCGTTTACCTTTATGAAGTTCTTCCGCATTAACCGACTTAGGTACGTTCCCTTATTTACAATAATGTACCCCTATTTTTTGGTAAAGATAATGGTACAAGCTAAAAGAGATTCTAACAAGTGGAAAGGACGAAAACTGTAATTTAACATCATAACAACCTGTATTTATGGTTATAATATCTCATTAAATCCTTCGTGTTTTCACGACAAGAAGAGTAAAAACACCAAACAAGCCTCAAGGTTTGTAACATGTGCATATTCAGAAGGTTCTTATAT
Organism: Saprospiraceae bacterium; assembly: GCA_047631875.1. GTDB lineage: Bacteria > Bacteroidota > Bacteroidia > Flavobacteriales_C > JBLIAZ01. The sequence continues at coordinate 3,358 of JBLIAZ010000021.1, read as the reverse complement.
ATCAAATAAACCTATACCTTTCTGTAACTTTATAGTGTTTATCATTGTATAACCATATACAAGGGTGATGCATTTTACTGTAAAACACATTGATGTGCAGCAGTTAATTATCAGACAATGAAGGACTCGAAAAGCATACTAATACTGATTTTTATGTTGACTTCGCTCTGCATCAAGTCGCAAGGAGGGAGCTCGGGACTTATGCTTGGCCTCGAGAAATATCGTGCTAACGATTACATAGGAGCTATAAACGAGTACAACAAAGCACTTAAATCATCGCCTACTAACGCCATGCTATATGACGAAAGAGGTTCAAGTAAATTAAAAATTGGAGATAAAAGAGGAGCTCTAAAAGATTTTGGAAAAGCAATTCAACTTGACTCTAACTTTTCTTCCCCATACTTTAAACGAGGAAATATTTGGTACGCCGACCGAAAATATTTAAAAGCCATCACGGAATATGATCAAGCTTTATCGATCAAAAAAAATGATGCTAAAATATTTTTTAACCGAGCAAAGTGTTATTATTTATTGCGTGAATACAATAAATCAATAGACGACCTGAACCAAACTATAGCATTAGACCCTTCACACAATCTTGCATATAAAAACAGGGCTATGATCCTGTACAAACAGCGTCATTTTCAATCTGCAATTCTTGACTATGATAAAGTCATCGCTAGTAACCCAAACGACCCAGCTGCTTATATGCGAAGAGGCCACTCTAAACAAATGCTTGGGCAATTCAACGAGGCAATTAAGGATTACAACAACGCGGTGCTGATCAGAAGAACCTACATCTCAGTTTATAAAAAAAGAGCTATTTGCAGGTACGAAATTGGATTCTTCAAAGGGGCAATTGAAGATTGTAACAAAGTACTAAGGAGTAAACCAAAAAACAAACTTGCGCTGTATTACCGAGGACTATCTAAAAGCAAACTTGGGAAAGTTGCAGGTGCATGTACTGATTTAAATAAATCTGCAGAACTAGGATTGTCTAGCGCGGCAGAGGCCATTAAGACAAATTGCAAATAATTAGACTTCAGTAAGTTTGCTTCATAGTAAATCAAAAGACAACTACAATCCTCCTTATTTGTTAGTGACTAAAAAACAATAACCCTATTAGTCATTCACATGCAACGCAGCATTCAATTCAATGGTTTTAGGATTGGGATGACACATCAATTTACCGTTTCTTGAATCTTGAATAAACAGTAAATTACTTTTACCATTAAGCTCCATGCCTTTTACAATATTCCCACCCTCTTTTACCGCATCCCCAGCAATATCAACAGGTTGTTTTTGAAGATCATACAATGCAATTTTAGCACCTGCTGTGACATACACTCCAGCTGCAATGGTACATCCATCACCTAATGATATTCCTGTGCCAGCGTTTGCTCCTAACAAACACTCTTTACCTATTGAAATTACATTTTTGTTTCCTCCTGAAAGAGTTCCCATGATAGAAGCTCCGCCTCCGATGTCAGTGTTCACATCCACCACAACTCCACCTGAAATCCTGCCTTCGATCATCGCATTCCCCTTGGTCCCAGCGTTAAAATTCACGTATCCTGCTGGCATAACTGTCGTTCCCTCACCTAGATAAGCACCAAGACGAACTTGACTTCCAGAGGCTATCCTAACTCCGCTAGGGACGTGGTAATTCACCAAATACGGGAATTTATCAACATGACTCACTGTCAACGGGCTACTGAATAAATGTTTGGTTGTTTGAGACGCTAAATCTTCCGGTAGAATTGGTCCTTTATCAGTCCATGCAATGTTATTTAGCTTCCCAAAAATGCCGTTTAAATTTAACCCGTGAGGCAACACATGTCTTTGACTAATAGCTTGAAGTTTAAAATAACCCTCCACCGCATCGCACACATCTTGTGTATCATCGTACAAAAAGTAAGCAACCAATTCGCTTTTATAGTAGTCATGCTCCTTAGTGCAATTATCAAGTAACGTTTGCATCAATGCCACATTATGGTGCTTTTCTATTTCATTCACAAAGGGTGTAAAACAAGAAAACACATTGGATAACTGATCACTAGACAATACATAAGATGCGTTCTCTCCAGCTTTCACTCCCAATTCTTGAAACAGCACCGCAGCTGTACCAAATGAGGACTTCCAATTGATCAAAGGAAAGTATGTGTCCAATACTTGTCCGTTTTTTGTTCTTTTAACTCCCAAAGCAAAAGCTAAAGGGTTTTTATAAGACGAATCTTCTTGTATGTTATTTACGTAATTTTTAAACTCTTCAACAGTGTTCATGGTAAAAATTGATAATTGATTAATGATATTTATTGACCAGCCTTAGTAGGGCTATTTTTGTTTTTCTCGTAAGTTTTCCGAAACGTACTGTAATCGCCTCTTTTATATGCCTCTTCCTCAATAAAGTGGAAAATCGGCAACAAATCTATAGGCAAAAAGAATTCCGGGATCGACATGATTAATTTTTGATTTTCATCTAAAAACACCATTGCAGGAAACTTCACTTGATTTTGCAATAAAAAAACGGGAAGCTGATGAACTCCATTCACGTTTTTAAAAGTTTGATTGTTAAAAACAAGTGAATCCTTTTCGTACAAACCTAACTTACCTACTTCAAACTTCTCAGTCAAATATGCGAGCACTTCAGGATCGTTAATACAACCCATTTCAAACACTTTTGAACTATATAGTGCGTCATTTGTGATCAGTAACAATGTTTTCTTTTTAGAAACTTTAGCCTTTGCCAAGGTAGAACTATAGTCACCCACTTTTTTCAAAGATCCAACACCAGAAAATGAATTTAAAAACAGTTTTTGGTAACTTGCTAAATCATTGGTTTTTTGATATAATTTCTCACCAAAAAAGCTCAAAAAAGACAGCAATTGAGTCGGCTTTTGATAGCCCTTTATTGGGAAATTAATTCTTAAGGAGTCAAACAGTAGCACAAACGTAGGGTAAGACATTTTGTTATTCATTATCTCCCTGGCTAAATCATGAGTTGTTCTTCGACCTTGCCTGGCGATTTTATTTTTGGTCAACGTAGTTTGTTGAATTCGAGTAGTTAATGAATTAACAAGGACTTTGTACTTATCACTTGACCCAAGTAATTTTATAGAATCATTGAGCACCTTGATTGTACTGTCAGACTGCGCCATTATTTTTTTCACATACTGAGTTTGGCTGTTCCAATAAGTACGTTCTAAAAAGTTAATGGTATCATTAGTTTCGGCATTAAACTTAACGGGATAAAAATTAGTGTTGATGTAATTTGCCACTACAGGGTCTCGAAAAGTAGTTTGATCCATTCGTTTACACCAACCACACCAACTCGTGTAAACATCAATAAAAATAGGTT
>JBLIAZ010000020.1:0-20012 GCA_047631875.1 Saprospiraceae bacterium | reverse complement strand
ATGGGATGGACGTGTTGTTCGTAGTGCCGAAACTGTTTGGTAAGGAGGACACTGATAAGTTTAAGTTTGTGAATGCCAATGACGTGCTAGTAAATTTCAGTGATGACCAGTTTTCTGAAAACTTAAAGAAAATATCATACTTACAAATTCATTCGCACATTGTACCATATGTGACTCCAGAAGAGTTTTTGAAAAGTAAAGACCTTGACATCACGGAATTGGTTAACACCAATAGCACCAAATCGGTAAAGTTTGCTTTTACAGGACAATACGGCAAAGATTTATTGGAGGAGGTAGCAAAGTATGCTGTAGTAGCAATGCAGGTCGCTAAAGACCAAGATTTTGATGTGATTCATGCACATGATTGGTTGACTTTTCCGGCTGCAATCATGGCTAAAGAAATCAGTGGAAAACCTTTGGTTATACACATTCATGCTACTGAATTTGACAGGAGCGGCGAGCACGTTAATCAAGATGTATATGATTTAGAACGCAGAGGAATTGAAGCTGCTGACAGAGTGGTTTGTGTAAGTAGGTTAACGCGTAGGATATTGATAGACAGATACGGTGCATCACCTGATAAGGTATTTGTTGTGCACAATGGAGTAGTGGCTAAACCAAAAATGGAATACCCTGCGTCCAAATTACCAAACCGAAAAATAGTTACCTTTTTAGGACGGATCACTTTTCAAAAAGGTCCAGATTATTTTGTAAATGCGGCTAAACGTTTATTGGAAGTCATGCCTGACGTACATTTTGTGATGGCAGGAAGTGGCGACATGCATTTGCAGTTAATTGAAAAAGTAGCTGAAATGAGAATGAGTTCAAGGTTTCATTTCACTGGATTTTTGAATTTTGAAGAAACAAATGCTTTGTTTGGTATGACAGATGTTTATGTGATGCCTTCGGTTTCAGAACCTTTTGGAATCACGCCTTTGGAGGCCATGAGGACAGGCGTTCCGGTGATAATATCTAAACAATCTGGAGTTTCAGAAGTGCTGAGCAATGCGGTGAAAGTTGATTTTTGGGATGAGCAAGCGGTGGCAGATGCCATTCAGGGATTGATAGATCACCCGGAGGTAGCGAAAAAGTTAGCCTCTAATGGAAGTGCTGAAGTGGAGGAGTTAAAGTGGGAATATGCTGCCTTAAAGTTAAAAGAGATATACCTTGATTTATTAAAAAGTAAGTAAGCTATGAAAAATATTTGTTTTTATTTTCAAGTGCACCAACCGATGAGGTTGCGTCCGTACAGGTTTTTTGACATTGGAACCAAGCACGATTACTTTGACGACAAAGTGAACCATGAAATCATGAGGAAAGTGGCCGAAAAATGTTACTTACCAACCAATCAATTGATGTTGGATTTGATTAACGAGCACAAAGGACATTTTAAAATTAGTTATTCTATTTCAGGAGTTTGTTTGGATCAGTTTGAAAGGTTTGCACCTGATGTATTGGATAGTTTTAAAAGATTGGCTGAGACTGGTTGTGTAGAGTTTTTGGCGGAAACGTATTCTCACTCCTTGTCGGCATTAGCAAGTCCGGAGGAGTTTAAAAGTCAAGTAGCGCGTCAAGCCAAAAAAATAGAGGAATTGTTTGGTCAAAAGCCCACAGTATTTAGAAATACGGAACTTATTTATTCCGATTACATTGGGACTTTGGTAAGAGAAATGGGCTACGAAACCATGCTGACTGAAGGTGCAGACCATATTTTGGATTGGAGAAGTCCAAACTTAATGTACGAAAACGCAACAGGAAATGGTTTGAAATTGTTGCTTAAAAATTACAAGTTAAGTGATGACATTGCTTTTCGATTTGGGCAAAAATCGTGGGAGTCGTGGCCGCTTACTGCTGATAAATTTGTGAGTTGGGTAGAATCGACACCTTGGGATCAGGAAATCATCAACTTGTTCATGGATTACGAAACTTTTGGTGAGCACCAATGGGAGGATACAGGGATATTTGAATTTTTGAGACACCTGCCAGGTAAAGTGTTGAGTGATTCTCAGTTTAAATTTGTGACTCCTTCTCAAGCTTCAAGTTTCATGAAGCCCGTAGCTAAGTTGGAAGTGCCTCAGGCCATGTCATGGGCAGATGAAGAGCGTGATTTAAGTGCATGGTTAGGCAACAACATTCAAGACGACGCTTTTGAGAGTTTGTACCGTATGGAGGAAAAAGTGAAACTTGTACAAGACGATAAAATCAAACAAGATTGGTTGTATTTGCAAACTTCCGATCACTTCTATTACATGTGTACCAAGTTTTGGGCAGATGGTGATGTGCATAAGTACTTTAGCCATTACGATTCCCCTTACGACGGTTTTTTAAATTACATGAATGTACTAGTTGATTTCGAAGAGGAAGTCAATAAAAGCTTAGGGACTGAAGCAGATGCTCAAAAAATGAAAACAGAAATTTCGGAAAGATTCAAAAGTTTACTACCGGAAGGTTTTCAATTGTAGAAACTATAAGGTTACTTTTTTTAAAGAGTCCGTTATAAGCTTGAACTAATAAATCTAGCTTATGGACACCGTATTAAAATACTTCTTTGTGGCCCTAGTTGGCATGGGGATGTACTTGTCAATAGTTTCTTATTCTAATGAAAATAAGTACCTTTTTAACGATAAAAAACTGGAAAAGTATTACCTAAAACACAAAGGAAATACTTTATCAAGCACCTCGGTAGGAACTGTTTCAAATGGCAGTATTAAAAATGCGAAGTTATTACCTTTTTCAGGAAGTAATTACCGGTATTTTGACAAATGGAGTTATCTGAAAGGTCGGGCATTTTTAAATGGTTCCGTGTTGAAGTCAGTACTTAATTCTTATAATAAGTTGCATAAATCAACCCCAGGCAGGAAGTTTGTTGTGATGGAATGTTCCCACAAAGAAGGTGGTAAGTTATGGCCTCATAGGACTCATCAAAATGGATTAAGTGTTGACTTCATGATGCCATTAAAAAAGAACAGTAAACCTTATTATGGGTTAGACTCGAAAGGTATTAAGCACTACTTGTTGGAGTTTAATGATGAAGGGAAATACATCAAGGACAAAACGATTCGCGTTGATTTCAATTTGGTAGCACGACATATTTTAGATTTAGATGCCAGTGCAAGGAAGCAAGGGTATAAGGTAAAAAAAGTAATCATAAAGATTGAATTCAAGGATGATTTGTATGCAACGAGATATGGTAAAAGATTAAAGCAGAAAGGGATTTATTTGGTCATGGGTTTAACTCCTAAAATAAATGCATTACACGATGACCATTATCACATTGACTTTTCCAAGCTAAAATAATGGATGTACAACGATGTGTTCTTTTTGTTTCCCTTTTTTGTCGCTGTATCTCCTTAAGGGTAAGAAGAATATGCGCAAGTTAGCAACAGAGAGAACATGATTTTTTCTTTTGGTTATTCTTTTAGTTCTTAATATTTCAGCACTAATAATTTAGCACATCAACGAGTTTTGTTTATATTTGGAAAGACTGAAACATCTAATTAATGAATTTTTCAATTGATAAACAAGATGATTGTACTGTTGTAAAAGTTTCTGTAGAGAAACTGGACACGACAATTGCACCTTCTTTAAAATCTGAATTAGTAATGTTAAATGCTCATGGGAGTAAAAACTTGATCATTGACATGAGCGATGCCAGATATTGTGATTCTTCTGGATTATCGGTTTTGTTAGTTGCTAACAGACTTTGTAAAAATGTAGGGGGTGTTTTTGTTCTTTCAGGTCTTCAAAAATCAGTTTTAAAGCTTATTCAAATATCTCAACTTGATACAGTGTTGAATATTACTGATGACTTAGATGAGGCCAAAAGCTTTATTGCAAAATCAGAAGTCACGTAAAGAATCTTTTTATTGGATTTTATTAAAATTTTAGGTTGTGGTTCTGCTTTACCATTTGGTAACAGGTATCCGTCCGCGCAAATCATTAAAAACAGGGAGCATTACTTATTGATTGATTGCGGTGAAGGAACGCAGTTAAGGATAAGAGAGGCTAAAATTTCATTCAATAGAATTACTCACATCTTTATCACACATCTACACGGGGATCACTTTTTTGGATTACCTGGTTTGTTGAGTTCTTTCCATCTGTTGGGTAGGATTAAAGACGTTAAATTATACGGTCCAAAAGGACTCATGGAGATTTTGGAGTTGCAATTTAAATTGTCTGGTACTACTTTAAGGTATCAAATTGTGTTTACTGAAATTTCAGGAACGAGTAAAAAACTGATAATGGAAGACAGTTCCATCGAGGTATATAGTTTCCCTTTGAATCATAGAATAAGGTGTCATGGTTACTTTTTTCAAGAAAAAAAGAAACCAGCCACGCTTTTAGTTGATAAAATAAAAGAGTACAGCATACCAGATTTTTTAAGAAATAATATTAAAGGTGGTGCTGATTTCGAAATGAAAAATGGGCGTGTCATTCCGCACAAGGAATTGACTACTCCAGCACCTAAACCTATATCCTTTGCTTATTGTTCAGACAATAGGATCAAAGAAAAATTGAAAGGTTTGTTGCAGGGAGTGGATTATTTATACCATGAAACCACATTCATGGAAACGGAAAAAGACAGGGCAAAAAAAACATACCATAGCACGGCTTCCGAGGCTGCAATGTTAGCAAAAGACTTGGGCGTTAAAAAACTAATTATCGGACATTATTCTGCCAGGTATCAAAACCTTAAGCCATTATTACAAGAGTGTCTGGAAGTTTTTGAGCATACAGTCCTTGGACACGAAGGGTTTGAACTTTCGTTTACTCAAGAGGGGAATAACCTCTAGAGTAACTCATCAATATAAGTATAATTGATACCTTTGCAACATGGCTTCAAGGAGTACTGTACTTATTTTATCTGATGTTTACCTTTTTCAAGAAGGAATCAAAGTATTGTTAGGTGACAGTGGTCTGTACGAAGAAGTACTTTTAACGGACGACCCAAAAGAATTCGAAAACATGTTGCAAAAACACGCTCCTCAACTGGTTGTACTAGACATGCAATCTTCTGTCTTTAGGGCTGAAAAGGTACTTGCTTTTGTTGATTTTACGACTAAATCAAACATGTTGTTATTTTCTGATAAATTGACTAAAAAGGAATGTGATCAATTCATAGAACGTGGTGCTAAAGGCTTGCTACATAAGTTCTCGTCAAAAAGCACAATAATGAGAGGATTACAGCAAGTTTATGAGGATATGCTCTTTCTAGATGAAAGTATTTGTTCTGATGAAGGAATAGACGATTCGATGGTGACACAATTTAAAATTAGTATCAGAGAAAAAGAAATAATCAAATTAATTGCTCAAGGGTTAATAAACAAGGAGATTGCCGACAAGCTCTTTATCAGTACCCATACGGTAAATACTCACCGTAAAAATATCATGGCTAAATTGAGCATCAACAACACTGCTGGAATTGTATTATTTGCCGTGAAAGAAGGGATTGTAAGTCCTGACGAATTCCTTTTTATTTAGTTGAGTGCTACCTTTATTTTTTTTGTATTGGCGATAAAATGTCTTGATTTAACCAAGGAATAAAAGTGGAATGTCCCATTTATTAATTCATAGTATTCTGGTTACGGATCAAGTAATATTCCTTGTGGGGGAGATTTTTTGAAGCGGAAATTTTTGGATGAATCTTAAAAGAATTCGTTTCTAATCCCCTTTCACTACAAGTCTTTTAAAGAATCCTGCTGTTTTCTATATTAGAAGAATTGAGCTTGGAATTTTTCTCATCCCACAAGGAATATTGCTTGATCCGTTGATTTTACCAAAAATGGATTAAACATTAAAATTCCTTTTCTGAAAAAGTAGTTTGGGAACTTAGAATCATTTCCGAAACAAGTACTAAGAGGTATTCGGGGGAATCAAGTGAAATTGATTTGTGGTGGTATGGGAATGCTGACCGACTTCCATTATTTGGCAATGGAATTTGCCGAGTAGAATTAGAAGTTCGTTGCCTGGATATAGTTTCTCGCGAATTTATAGTGACTAAGCCTTCTCTCTTTACTAATTTAAGTCCGCTGTATGGGTGCCTTACCTATTTTTCACAAGGAATTAATAAGTAGTTTTGATGGGTATACTTATGGCACAGATAAAAAGTATGATAAAGTTGTAGAATTTACTCACCAGGACTCGTTGTCATCTCCATTAGGTGGAAAGTATCTCAGAATACAAGGAAATGATACAGAAGAGGGTTTAGAGTGGTGTTTCGGTGGATATGACATTCATTATGCTGCAACAAGCTTTGATGGTTTATCTACAAGTAATGCCTATTCTTTGTACATTAAATTTTTTATTAGAACGCAAGGAGATGCCAATTCTGCTGTTGGAGTCACAGTAACTAGAGTTAGGGACTCTTACAGTTACGTACACGGTACCACGTCGACTGATTGGGAATACGTTACCATAAAAATGTCAGATTTGGTGCTGCGAAACAGTTCCAATAAATTACATAGTTCAATGGCGTTAGACAAAGGGATTGCACTTAGCTTAGTGACTGATAAAGAGCCAGCCTCTATTGGAGAGATTCATTTGGATTTTTTAATGATCACAGTAGGAGAACCATTTCTTCCCTTAGAGAGGAGTTAATGTTTTTGACTAGACATTGAATTTTAACTGACTTTTCCCCAGTTGATGTTGTTGTCTTGAATTTCAGCTAAATGAGATTTAAGAATTTGATTGCTAGGGTTGACTAACTCTGGATCGGTATCTATGATTTTACTTGCTTGGTTTCTAGCCATTGACATGATGTGGCTGTCTGCAACCAAAGATGCTATTTTTAGATCCAACAAACCACTTTGTCTTGTGCCTGCTATGTCTCCTGGTCCACGTAATTTCATGTCCACTTCCGAAATCACAAAACCATCGGTGGTGTCCACCATGGTTTTTATCCTCGTTTTAGCATCTTTACTGAGTTTATTCCCTGTCATTAATAAACAGTATGATTGCGCAGTACCTCTTCCCACACGGCCTCGTAATTGATGCAATTGACTTAAGCCAAATCTTTCGGCACTTTCAATGATCATCACCGATGCGTTTGGCACGTTTACGCCCACCTCAATGACTGTCGTGGCCACTAGTATTTGCGTGATCCCTTGTTCGAATCGCTTCATCTCAAAAGCTTTGTCAGCTGGTTTCATTCTGCCGTGTACGATGCTAATTTGATATTCGGGAACGGGGAAATAACGACTGATGCTTTCGTGGCCATCCATTAAATCTTTGTAATCCATGGTTTCGCTCTCGTCAATCAAGGGGTAAACAATGTAAATTTGTCGCCCTTGTTTTATTTGTTCTTTCATAAAACCAAGTACCGCCAAACGCTGGTTGTCAAAATAATGTTTGGTGATTATTGTTTTTCTTCCAGGAGGTAATTCGTCAATGATGGAAGTGTCCAAATCTCCATATACAGTCATCGCTAAAGTCCTTGGGATCGGAGTGGCAGTCATGATAAGAATATGGGGAGGGGTGATGTTTTTTTTCCAAAGCTTGTACCTTTGAGCAACACCAAACCTGTGTTGTTCGTCAATTACTGCGAGCCCTAAGTTTTTGTATTTTACTTTGTCTTCAATGAGTGCGTGTGTTCCAATGAGTATATGTACGTTACCATTTTCAAGTCCTTCGTGTATTATTTTTCTTTGCGCAGTTTTAGTGGATCCAGTCAGAAGTTCCACTGTGATGTCTAATGGTTGTAGCAATTCGCTGATTCCGTGGTAATGCTGTGTAGCAAGTATTTCAGTTGGTGCCATGAGGGTGGTTTGAAAACCGTTGTCAATAGCGAGAAGCATGCTCATAAGGGCAACCAACGTTTTTCCACTGCCTACGTCACCCTGAACAAGGCGATTCATTTGCATCCCATGGGTGGTGTTTTTTCGGATTTCTTTGATGACTCGTTTTTGAGCACCTGTCAATTCAAAAGGAAGACATTTATTATAAAAAGTATTGAACAAGGTTCCTACTTCCTTGAATACATGACCTTTGATAAGTATTTCATTGGCTTTTTTGGATTTTAATATCCGTAACTGAAGGTAAAATAACTCTTCAAATTTTAAACGAATCAATGCTTTTTTTAATGCTTGCTGACTTGTTGCTTCATGGATTTGATAAAAAGCAGCATTCCGGCTAATTAGTGTATTGTTGTTGATGATGTTTTCTGAAAGTACTTCGGGTATTTTGCCATTTAACTCTTTGAGTAGAGACCCAATAATGGTCCGAAAGGTTTTGTTGTCTATTCCTCTTTTTTTCAATTTTTCCGTAGAAGGATAAACGGCCTGTAATACACTTTGTTTTTTGTTTAAAAACTCAATGGTGGGAACCAGTTCTGGATGGGAAAAACTAACCTTGTTGTTGAACAAGGTAGGTTTGCCATACATGACGTAATCCCCACCTACTTTAAGTTTTGGGAGTAGCCACTTAATACCTGAAAACCATACTAAATCAACGATCCCTGTGTCATCTTTAAATCGTCCTTTGAGTCTTTTTTTTCGTCCAACACCTTCTTCTTTTACACTCAATAAAGTTCCTTTAACTTGGGTGCTAAGCAAATTAGTTTTTAATTCTTGAATGGTAAAAAAACGGGTGCGGTCGATGTATCGAATAGGGTAGTGTTCTAGTAAATCCAACCAATTACGTATTCCTAATTCGTTTCTTAAGAGCTCAGCTTTAGCAGGGCCAATGCCTTTGACGTATTCAATGGAGGTATTTAAAATATTTGCACTGATGGCACTTTTTTTTTAGTTAGTTAAAGAAGTACTGATTATCTGAGCTTAGCGTCTAACTTGTTTTCGAAGGCACCTATAAGCTTATTCATGACCATGTCAATTTCTTTGTCCTTTAATGTTCCCTCGCTACTTTGCAATTGAAAACTCAAGGCATATGATTTTTTATTTTCGGGTAATTTATCACCTTCATATACATCAAATAATTCAACTTGTTTCAATAGGTTTCTTTCCGATTCCAATGCCAGATGTTCCAATTGCTTAAAGCTGATGTTTTTGTCAAGTAACAATGATAAGTCACGTTTGACAGGATGGTATTTAGATAGTTCCCTGTATTTTACTTTCGAATTTCTTGCAATGTCAATGAATAAATCCCAATTAATGTCAGCATAATACACTTCTTGTTTTATGCCAAACTTTTTGCGAATTACGCTGGTCAATTTACCATATTCCACAAGGGATTGCTTTTTAAACAGTACATTTTGTCCTTCGCTAAAAAAGGGGTTGTCGCTTGCTTTGAACTTGATTCCTTTTGCGCCCGTTTTTTCAAGCAGCAAATGAATGAAGCCTTTTAATGTAAAAAAATTGCTTTTTGAAGCGTCCTTATTCCAGTGATGTTGTGAGTTATCACCACTCAAGAATAAATTCATTCTTTTTTCCTCCTTGTATTTTTTGTCACCTTCTTTCCAGTAAATTTTCCCGATTTCATAAAATTTCAAATCGGAGTTTTTCATGTTTTGATTCCGTTGAATGCTTTCTAATCCACCAAACAACAAAGTTCTTCTCATCAAGGATAAGTCACTACTCAATGGGTTAAGCAACGTGACGTTTTTATTTTGATCAAAATGTTCAAAATCGCTATAATATTCAGGCTTGGTCAGTGAATTACATAAAATTTCATTGAAACCATTTTGAGATAACAGGTCCGAAATGATTTGTTGAAATTTTTCCTGCGGTAGTTTTTCTTGGTAAACAATAGCGCTATTAATGGCGGTAGGAATAGCAATGTTGTTGTAACCGTAAACCCTTAAAACTTCTTCAATGACATCGCTTTCTCTCTGCACATCCACTCTAAATTGAGGTACTTTAAGGAGTACTTCGTCGTTAGTAATTTCGTTTATTTCAATGTCTAAGGCATTCAATATGCTGTTTACTTCGTTCTTTGGTATTTCAGCTCCAATGACCTTATTGCATACACTGTATTTGAATTTTACCTCAAAGGGAGCGAATGTTTTATTTTGTATTGTTTGCAGTTCAGACGCAATTTCACCACCAGCTAATTCAACTATTAAATTTGCGGCTCTTTGTAAGGCTTGCTCAGTTCCATTCGGGTCTAACCCTCTTTCAAAACGGTAAGAAGAATCAGTTTTAGTGTTGTGTCTTTTTGAGCTTTTTCTTACATCAACAGGATTAAAATAAGCAGCTTCCAAAAAGATGTTTTTGGTGTCATTGCTCACTCCTGAATCAAGTCCACCCATCACACCGGCTAAACACATAGGTTTTGAATCGTTACTGATCACAAGGTCTTCAGAATCCAATGTGATTTCATTCCCGTCAAGCAAACGTAATTTTTGTCCTTTTTGACCTTTGTTAACTTTTATTTTTCCATTCAATGACGAGTAATCAAAAGCATGTAAGGATTGTCCCATTTCCATTAAAACATAGTTGGTTACATCCACAATGTTGTTAATGGGTTTTAAACCAATGAGGTTTAGTTTGTCTTTAAGCCAGCCAGGTGATTCTGCAATGGTCACTCCGGAGATGCTAACTCCGCAATATTTTGGACATGCATTTTTGTCAATGATTTCAATTGAAACTGGTAGTGAATTGTTTGAGTTTGGTAAGGCTTTTATTTCCGGTAGTTTTAACTCTGCTTCCCCTTTATGAAATGTAAAATAAGCCTTTAAATCTTTTGCAACACCAATGTGTGACAAGGCATCTGCCCGGTTGGGGGTGATATCAATTTCTAGTATGTAATCAGAAGTAACATTAAAATAATTTTTAGCTAAAGTACCTACCGACACTTCTTTGGGTAAATTTAAAATGCCGTCGTGTGATGTTCCTAATCCAATTTCGTCTTCAGCACACAACATTCCTTCGGAGAGTGCCCCTCTGATTTTTGATTTTTTGATTTTAAAAGAGTCCTCACCACTGTATAAAGTAGTTCCAATTGTTGCTACGACCACTTTTTGTCCTTTGTCAACATTTGGTGCTCCACAAACAATGTTCAAAGCTAAATCCCCTCCGACATCAACAGTTGTCAATTTCAATTTGTCAGCATCAGGGTGTTTCTCGCATGACAGTACCTCTCCAATGACTAAACCTTCTAATCCTCCTTTTACAGATTCTTTCTTTTCTAATCCGCCAATTTCTAAACCTAAGTCGGTCAGTATTTCAGCGATTTGTTCGGGAGATTCATCAAAATCGATGTACTCTTTTAGCCAATTGTAGGAGACATTCATGTGTAATAAATTTCTTCAAATTTACCGTTTTATAAGTAAAACAGCGGCAGGATAGTAAATTAAATTTCACTACAACCGCTGTTTCAAGAGAACTTGTTTCTTTATTCATAACCCTTAACCTATCTGATTATGACGAGTCTCCGTTTGTAATTTCTGTGAGGTGTAATAAATACTATCGTGTAGTATCCAGGTTTTAATCTGTCGGCGTTAATTTCCCGTTTAAATGAGGACCTGAATACTACTTTTCCATGGTGATTGTATATTCTAATTTCTTTGCAATCAATGCCAATGTCAGCAGTGATTTTAAAATTGCCCCTTGAAGGATTTGGATATACGTTTATCGAAGCGTTTATTTTGTCTGTACGGCCTTTGTGCGCTTTGCATTCGTTTCTGTTTTTGTATTCGTGCTTGTATGGCGTGCGAGTTTCCCGGCGGTACATTTTCTTGATTCTTCTTTCCGATAAAGCCCTGTTGTGTATTCGGAAATAATCCATTTTTCCCTTAAAAAACAAACTGTTATATACGGATTTTTTTCCTTGTGAGTTAGTAAAAAGTAAATTATGCGACCCTATAAACGCTGGGTAATCCTCGATTTTTTTAGCGGGATCGACTTTTACTGATGAAACAAGCTCCCCATCAACAAATAAACTCATTTTTTGTTTTTTACCATTTCTGACTAGGACGATGTGATGATAAGATCCATATAAATTGTCTGATGGTGTGCTCACTTTTTGGAAGTGTGTATAATCAATGTATTCGGTACGGTGAGAGGTAGAAAAAGTGTTGTTATTGTGCCACATTAAAAGCAACTCTTTGCTTCCTGAAGGTGCTCCGTACAAACTAAATAAGTATCCTCCAAGGTAAGCGTGGGTCTGATTTTCATCGTCTGTCCACGTCCCACTGTTCTTTTCCATTAAAACGTACATTTCCACTGAAAAAGAATGGCCGTCTTTTATGTTTAATAGACCTTTAGGAATTTCAATAAAATCATTGATACCATCAAATTGATATGCTTTGTTTTTTTGACCATGTCTGTCAGAAGTTAATGTTGCACCATGAACAACAGTGTTGATTTTTCCTGAATGATCTTTAGCGTTTCCATTAAATTCAAATTTAGCAATGTACTTTTTTCCAAATACGATATTGGTTACAAGCAAAAAACTTAGAAGGAGTAGTGTTTTTTTCATAGTGATTAAGGTTATGCAAGCTGCTGTTGCTGTTCATCGTTTAGGGAAGGGTGTCCCTTACTTAATGCTACGGTTTTTCTTGATCTAAAGTTACATGTTGATTTATTAAAAAATAATCGTTTCCGTAAAAACACCCTGTAAAAACATAAATAAAACGTGGTTTATTTTCGCGATACATGTCTTTATCTAGAAGGTAAATATCTAATATCGAGATATCTTAGCGTATATTAAATTAATAATATATTTCAAAAATTTACTTTAAAAATAAAAATACGTTTCCTGATTTTATATACTTAATCGATGAAATTATCGATGAGGGTGCAATATTCCGAAAAACCAATTTTGGGAACTAAGTTGGTATGTTGTGCACTTATTACTTGAAGCTCTTTGTTTGTCCCGCTATGAGCTTTATATATTTCTTCTCCGTTGTTTATCTTGTCATATTTTTCATCTTGATCACTTAAAATCATCAATAAACTACCCTTGTAATTTTTAATCAGAGCAATGTTGTCAAAATTTAGTTGGTTAACAAATGAGCTAGGTAAATTTATCTGAGTCGCGTTACTTAATAGATAGTCCATCTTAGCAACTGGATTTTCAAGTATAAGGTTTGGAGGGGAGTTAAAATTGGCATCGAAACCACCAACTAAATGGCATGCAGCTACTGCACCAAGCCCATGTCCGTATATGATGATCTTTTCAGTTGGCATTGCATTATCAGTAAGCCACATTCCAATTGCTTCAACATCTTTTAAAATTGCCGCGATGCTAATTTCTCCATTCGATAAACCAAGTCCTTGATAATCAAAAAGCAAAATATTGTACTTTCCAGCTGAGCCACATTGGTACAAAGTTTTAATTTGTTCGTAGTAGTAATCCATGTGGTATTGACCTCCATGGCAAAAGACAATTAAGCTATCCTGAGCGAGGCTTCCTGGGTCACCAAATAGCGCTGCTTTAATTTTTACTTGATTTAATGTTTTAGGATCTGTTGAACTGATGGTGAATTGATGGATTTCTGAAGCGGGTAAAGTGAAATTTTCTGGTGATTCAAATATTTTTGGACCACTGTGGTTTTCCCACTGATAGAATTCAAAATTTTCATCCAGATCGAATAATTCATCCTCCGGGCGTTTTTCACAACAAGTAAAAAGGATCATAACCAAAACAGGCGCTACGAATAGCGCCTGTTTCAGAATATTATTTAGCTTAAAACTCAAAGGTTTCTATAAATTTAGTGGTGATGTTACCATTAATGAAATCCTTGTTATCCATTAGTTTTAAATGAAATGGAATGGTGGTTTTAATTCCTTCGATTACAAATTCATCTAAAGCTCTCTTCATTTTAGCAATGGCTTCCTCCCTTGTTTGCGCTATTGCAATGACTTTTGCAATCATTGAATCATAATGAGGACTAATGGTGTAACCAGAATACACATGCGTGTCAATTCTGATCCCGTGTCCTCCAGGAGGATGGATGTTAGTGATCGTTCCCGGTGATGGTCTGAAGTCATTGTAAGGGTCTTCCGCATTGATTCTACATTCAATGGCGTGCATTTTCGGTAAATAATCTTTTCCTGAGATCTTTTGTCCTGCAGCAATTTTTATCTGTTCCCTGATTAAATCATAACCCGTAATTTCTTCAGTTACGCAGTGTTCTACTTGAATTCTAACATTCATTTCCATGAAGTAAAAATTCCTGTGCTTGTCCACTAAAAACTCTACTGTTCCAACTCCTTCGTATTTTACTGCTTTAGCTGCTTTTATTGCAGCTATTCCCATTTCCTTACGTAATTGAGTCGTCATAAAAGGAGAGGGAGCCTCTTCTAATAATTTTTGATGTCTTCTTTGTAAGGAACAATCTCTTTCGGATAAATGGCAAGCACTACCGAATTGGTCTCCAGCTATTTGAATTTCAATGTGACGAGGATCTTCAATGAATTTTTCCATGTACATGTCGTCGTTACCAAAAGCAGCGGCGGACTCTCGTCTTGCCGAGTCCAGTAAGTCAAGTAATTGAGACTCCTTGGGAACCATTCTCATTCCTCTACCGCCTCCACCAGCAGACGCTTTTACCATGACAGGATAACCAACTTCTTTTCCTAATTTTAAAGCGTGTTTGTCGTCACCAATGAGTCCGTCTGAACCAGGAACAACTGGTACACCAGCTTTAATCATTGTTGCTTTCGCCGCATTTTTGTCACCCATTCCGTTGATTTGTTCCGGGGTAGCTCCAATAAATTTAATGTTGTTCTTTGTGCAAATATCAGAAAATCTTGCATTTTCAGACAAGAATCCATATCCTGGATGTATTGCTTCTGCGTTTGTTATTTCTGCAGCAGAAATTATTCGAGGGATATCTAAATAAGAGTCTGTACTACTTGGAGGACCGATGCAAATTGCTTCGTCTGCAAAGCGCACGTGTAAACTCTCTTGATCAGCTGTGGAATACACTGCAACAGTTTTTATCCCCATTTCCTTACATGTTCTGATTACACGTAAAGCAATTTCTCCTCTATTGGCAATTAATATTTTTTTAAACATAACAGGCTTTTAAATGAAACAAGAAAGTTTAACTAGCTCGGGTCAACTAAGAATAAATCTTGATCGTATTCAACCGGAGATTGATCGTCAAACAAAACTTTCACGATTTTACCAGTAATTTCTGCCTCAATTTCGTTGAATAATTTCATCGCTTCTACAATACAAATTACATCACCTGGATTAATTACGTCACCTACATTTACAAAAAGATCTTTGTCTGGAGAAGGTCGAGCGTATGCAGTCCCAATCATTGGTGATTTAATAGTCACGTATTTTGAATCATCTTCTGTCTCGCTAGTGTCTACTTCTGAATTTTCAACAACTGGAGCCGAAGTAGCAACGGCTGGAGCAAAAGCATCCATGACAGGTTGCTGATACACTTGCTGAACAGGAATACTTTGAAGTTCTTGTTCGGTAAATCCAGTCTTTTTCCCTTTTACAATCCCATTATCATTCTTAATGGTAAGTTTTACTTTGTCGGTTTCAAGTTGAATTTCACTTACACCTGATTTTGCAACTAATTTTACTAAATCTTGAATTTCGCTATTTCTCATAATTTGAACTTCCTTGAGTGTATATTTCGTTTAACAATTTACGGTAAAATTTTTAATAAGCCCACTTTAAATAAACAGAACCCCATGTGAATCCTCCACCAAAAGCTGCGAGTATTAAATTGTCACCTTTGTTTAATTTATTTTCCCATTCCCACAGGCACAACGGTATGGTTCCCGCTGTTGTATTACCATACTTTTGGATGTTGATCATTACTTTCTCGGAGGGGAGATTCATCCTGCTTGCGGTAGCGGATATGATCCTTAAGTTTGCTTGGTGTGGAACCAACCATGTCACGTCGTCAGCAGTTAAATTATTTTTTACCATTATTTCGTGAGAGACATCAGCCATGTTTGTGACAGCATGTTTGAAAACTTGTTTGCCTTCCTGGTATATGTAATGCATCTTGTTGTCAATGGTTTCTTTCGATGCAGGGTGTAAAGATCCACCAGCTTTGATGTTTAAAAAGTCTTTTCCTACGCCATCACTTTTTAATATAGCATCTTGTATTCCGTCTTCATCTTCAGATGGCTCTAGCAATACAGCTCCGGCTCCATCACCAAAGATGATACAAGTTGTTCTGTCAGAGTAATCAATGATTGATGACATTTTATCGGCGCCAATGATGATGACTTTTTTATGTGATCCACTTTCGATAAATTTTTGACCAGTTACCAATGCGTACAAAAAACCACTGCAAGCCGCACTGACATCAAAGCTAAAAGCATTTTTTGCTCCAATGATGTCAGAAACTAAGTTGGCTGTTGAAGGAAAAGGCATGTCCGGAGTGACCGTTGCTACAATGATTAAATCAATGTCTGAAGGGTTAAGTTGTTTCTTTTTAAGGATTTCTTTCACGGCTTCAGCCGCCATGAATGAAGTTGCCTTGTCCTTGTCTTTTAGAATTCTTCTTTCTTTGATTCCTGTTCTGGAGGTAATCCATTCGTCATTGGTGTCAACAATTTTTTCGAGTTCCTTGTTCGTCATTACGAATTCAGGAACATATCCACCAACTGAAGTAATAGCAGCTTTAATTTTGCCCATTATTTAAATGCGTCTTTTATTTTATCAGAGAGTTTTGCCTTAGCAATGTCCGCTGTTAATTTAATCATGTTTTTAATCGCTTTGTCATTGGATATTCCGTGACCAACGATTACGTTTGAATTGATTCCTAACACCGGAGTTCCTCCGTAGTTTTCGTAATTGAATCTTTCAAAATATTCATCCAATATCCCTCTGTTTTTAAGGGTGTGATAGGTTGTTTCACCTTGTTTCACAACAATGTTTCCAGTAAATCCGTCACAGACAATGACATCACATTTGTCAGAAAATAAGTCTCGACCCTCTACGTTGCCGTAAAAGTCAAAATCATTAGAGTCTTTCATCAAATTGTATGAAGCCTGTGCTAATAAATTTCCTTTTTCTGGTTCAGTACCAATGTTCAGTAAACCTATTTTTGGATTTTTAATTCCAATGACGCTTTTTGCATAAATTGCACCTAAAATTCCAAATTGATAAAGAACATCAGGTTTACAATCAGCATTAATTCCCACATCAAGCAATATTCCTACTGTTCCGTTTTCCTTTGGAAGTACAGAAGTAATACAAGGACGAATGATGCCAGGAATTGTTTGCACAGAATACATTGCACCAATCATCATGGCTCCTGTGTTTCCAGCACTAGCAAACCCATCAAGTTTCCCTTCTTTTAATAAGTGAAAACCGATACCAATAGATGATTTAGGTTTTGCTTTGAAAGCTTTGATAGGATGATCACCCATTTCAATGACATCGTCACTGTGTACGATCGAAAATAGTTTTTTGTCGACACCTTTGTCCTCCAGAACTTTTTCAATGGCTTGTTGATCGCCAATCAGGACAATTGAAATGCCTTGATCAGATAACTCTTTTTGAGCCAATAAGGCTCCCTCAACTGTAGCGTTAGGTGCGAAATCGCCCCCCATTACATCTAGACCAATTTGCATAAATGCTAAATTTAGTAAAGTTAATAATTAAGCCGTGATTGTCTTTTCGATAGCTTGTTTCCCTCTGTAGTAACCACACTCTCCACAAACTCTGTGGTATTCAACACTTGCTCCACAGTTAGAACATGATGAAAGTGTAGGAGTAGAAGCTTTGTAATGAGTTCTTCTTTTGTCTCTTCTGGTTTTACTAATCTTTCGTTTAGGATGTGCCATTTTATATTTAGTTTAATTTAGTATTCAATTTATTTAATGCGTCCCACCTAGGGTCCACTTTAGTTTCGTTATTTATTTCGCTTGAATATTCGTCTAGTTTTTCAAGCAGTTCTTGATTGCAGTCCTGTTGGGAGGCATGTGTAATTTTACTAGGTAAAAACAAACACAGGCTTTCATATAAATAATGTCGAACATCTAAGTCCACACAATTATTATCAATGACCCAAATATTGTGGTCTTCTAACTCTTCTTTTCCGTGTTTTAGAAGGGTGTCAAATTCAAACATTACAGGAAACTTAAAATCGTCTCCGCAATGATCACAAACACTGTCGATGTTACCATTATACTTAAAAGACAAACTGTAAAAGCTTTCCTTTTTAGTAAGGTTTAAATCGACAACGAGTTGTCCTTCATCTATTAAGGAGTAATCAAGCGAATCAAAGAACGAATTATCTAATAAAAACTTAAAATCATGTGTTCCAATTTCTAACCCTTCTAGATGAATTATAAAATCATTGTACATAACACCAGTATTTACGAACCGGCAAAGTTAGTAAATAATATACTCAAACCACAAAGCCTTTCAGGAATATTGATGAAAAATATTTTTTCTTTATCAAGGCGGAAAAATCAAGCGTAGCCTAGTCACAGTTTAATTTGTCAACCAAGAAAAACAGAAAAGAGACGAGTGAATAAAGTAAAAAGCTGCGTGAACAGAGTATGTCTACAATTCACGCAGATTTTTCGCCTTTTTAAGGAGTTAGAAATGTGTTTTTAATGTACTTTGCTTGCAGCTATGAGGCTACCTCGACTTGTAACTCATTTTTTGCGGTGGTTTTATTTTAAGTTGATTACTTAACAACTCTTGATTCAACGTCCTGTTTTTGAAAATATCAATGGCAGTATAAATAGCTTGTCTCAAGGATGATTCGTCAGCTTTATTTTGTCCTGCAATGTCAAATCCAGTACCATGATCGGGAGAAGTCCTTACGAAGGAAAGTCCCGCGGTAAAGTTCGTTCCTTCTCCAAAAGCAAGGGTTTTAAACGGAATCAGTCCCTGGTCGTGATACATAGCAACTACACCGTCGTATTTATTGTAATTTCCTGAACCAAAAAAACCGTCGGCAGCGTAGGGGCCATAAGCTAATATTCCTCTTGTTCTGGCGTCATGAATTGCAGGGGCTATTATCTCTTCGTCCTCTTTTCCAATCAACCCATTGTCTCCAGCATGAGGGTTTAAACCAAGGACAGCAATTTTGGGTTTTCTGATAGAGAAGTCTAACTTCAGTGATTTATCCATCAATCGTATTTTTTCAACAATAATTTCAAGATTTAGTTGCTTGCTAATTTCACTTAAAGGAATATGTCCAGTAACCACCCCTACCTTTAGCTTGTCAGATACTAGGAACATTAAACTTTCAGTTTTTTCATTCTGTGCAGCTAAATATTCAGTGTGTCCTGGGAAATTAAAATTTTCCGATTGGATGTTGTCCTTGTTTATGGGAGCTGTTACCAGTACGTCTATTTCACCATTTTTTAAGTCTGCAACAGCTTTTTCTAAAGCAGCGAAAGCGCTGGCTCCAGACTCCTTTGTGCCGTTTCCTAAATCAACTTCAAAATCACCTTCACCACAATTAATAAAGTTTGTAGCATTTTGTTTTGCCTGGGAAGCTGAAACAATGGATTGAAATTTAAAATTTTCATCATTGACAACTTTCATGTGTTGGTTCAAAGCTGACTTATTACCATAAATTACAGGTGTATACAATTCAAGCAGTCTGCTATCGGCACATGTTTTTATGATGACCTCGTACCCAATCCCATTAGGGTCACCTTGTGTAATTCCTATTTTGATGTCTTTTGATGAAATCATTTTTTGTGATTTTTTTCAAAAGTAAAGATTATTCCTTCAATGTGGATGTTCCTTTTACTATTTCTAAGGCACTATATATTGTGGCGTATTTTCATTGCCTTGAAATCATGTGTTACAATGCAAAATCAATACTCACCAAGAAACTGAAGGATTCTTCAAAGTTATTTAAGCCATTTCCCTCTTCAAATTTTAAGGTTCAGACTACGCCTTCAATTATGGGGGTTAAGGGAGTAGGGCCTCACCAGAGGCATCAACTAAATTTAAATATCCAGAGTTGGCTTTTATTTACGAGGAATTAGAGGGGTTTAATTGATGTGTTTTTTTAGTTGTTAAACACTGAAAGTTTATTTCTCAACAAAAGTAAATCGTTTCATTTGTATTCCTTCCACTGTCACTTCTTCGTTGAACATTGCAAGAGGTCTAACCCATAATTTACTCTCCCCGTACAATGGTTTGTATACTACAAGCTG
>JBLIAZ010000019.1:0-20421 GCA_047631875.1 Saprospiraceae bacterium | reverse complement strand
TTAATCTTATTTCAACGATACTTCAGTTGAGCCAATTTTAGCACCTTCACAGTACAACTCGATCTTGTAATTTCCTGCAGCAAACTCTTCCTTAAAAAGGTTTTTTCCATACATCATTAAATCTCTTGATTCGTTGCTGTATTCCACTTGAGTTTTAACAGTGTAAGCCATGTTTTTCCTTCCCATTTTAAAGTTACTTCCTCCGTCCGTCATGATTTGACTGTCAGGACCAGTTATCACCATGTACACAGTTTTTAAACCAGGAGCGGCAACATCATTTTTTGGCAAAGTAAATCCAACCCTCAACTTCTCTACTCGCTTTGCTTTGGTCGAAACCTTCTCTCTTCCCTTTCTAACAACCCTAATACCGTCAGCACTTAAATCCGACACGTTTAAAATTGCTGCTTTTTGTACCTGACCTCTTAACAGGTTTCTCTCTTCAAGTAATAACTCCGTGCTTGCTTTTTCTTTCACCAAATCAGCTGACAATTCGTCTTTCTCTTCGTTCAATTTCTTGTTCTCCCCTATTAATTGTCTGTTTCTTTTTTTCAACTTGTTCACTTCGTTATTAAGTGCCCATTGAGATGCTTTCAGTTTTCTATAAGCAAGTGCAAAACTTTCCGGATCGGTTGCATCACTACCTGAAGCTTCCATTAATTCTTTCATTTGTTTCTGGAGAGCAATCAATTTTGTCTTGTGCTTATCCGCTTGTTCTTTTATAGCTAGATGCTCTTCTGTCAATTCCCCTAAACTTTCCGGAGTGGAATCAAAACCTATTGTTTCAAGCATTGAGCTAATTTTCTCCATTTCATTTTTCAACTTATTCGCGCGAGCTGTTTGGCTGTTGCTTTCCTCGGTCAGCTTTGCTACTTCACCTGAATCCTTAACAAAAGCTACATACCCTGAAAAAAGAGAGAAACAACTTAACCCTCCCAAAAGGACTACTAAGATCAAAAATTTCTTTTTACCTTCTTTTTTTTCGCTTTGTTCTCCTGAGTTTTCCATGGACCGTATTTTATCTTTATAAGTGACGACAAATATACTTTATTTTAATTACTTATGTTCAACACATTATAATTACAAATGTTCAGGCAATTATTCACCTTCATTTACCCACGATTATGCTCTTCTTGTGAACGAGAACTTCGAGACGATGAAAAACATGTTTGCTTACATTGCAGTCAAGACATACCGCCCTTTGTGCCTGAACAAGATCACAATGATGGCCATTCGTTAAACCCCATGTTTCAACTTTTTTGGGGAAAGTCTGATGTTCAATATGCCACTAGTTGTTACCAATACATCAAAGGAGAAAAGCTTCAAAAGTTAGTGCATGAATTAAAGTACAATGGGCGCAAAAATTTGGCAAGTTATTTTGGGGAAATGATGGCGCAAGAAATCAAAAACAATTCAAAACTATGTGACATTGATGCCATCTGTTTTGTCCCCTCTAGTAAACAAAAAATTAGAGTACGAGGTTACAACCAAGCGCAAGAATTGGCGATATCTATCAGTAAATACATTGACAAACCAAGCTTGGACCTTTTAATGAAAAAGAAAAACACAGCCTCCCAAACAACCAAAAACGTTCATGACAGGCACCTAAACCTCGAAAAATCATTTTCGATCAACAAAAAACTACCGTTCCCTCCACAGTGCGATCATGTTTTACTTATCGATGACGTGATCACCACCGGCGCCACCTTGAACGCTTGTGCAAAATTAATTCTAAGTGAATTTGATGTGAAAGTAAGTGTACTGACCTTGGCTTATAGACACGTGTAAATATTCTCAAAGCAAGCCTTACTGTTTGTGTCGCTACCTAAAACACTCCTAATCTACCCTGTAATGCAACCCCACACTCTCCTTACGTTCAGATGCCGTTTTTATAATTAGGTAAGCCACGTTAATGATGTTCCTTGTTTCACAAATGGTTTGGCTCAGCGTTGTTTTTTCGTAAAGGTCTTCTGTTTCTTGATAAATGATCTTCAAACGTTCCAAAGCCCGGGTTAACCTTAAATCACTGCGAACAATACCAACATACGCACTCATCAACTCCTGAACCTCCTTTAGACTTTGGGTTATTAAAATCATTTCTTCGGGCGCCTCTGTTCCAGAAGTATCCCATTCAGGGACTCCTTCCTTTATCGATGAATCGTTAAAATTTTCAACCGCGTGTTCAGAAGCCGTGTGTGCATAAACGAGTGCTTCCAACAAAGAATTGGAAGCTAACCTGTTGGCACCATGCAGCCCAGTTCTACTGCACTCTCCAATCGCATATAAATTTTCAACAGAAGACCGACCATGCTCATCTACATCAATCCCCCCACAACAATAATGTGCTGAAGGTGTCACAGGTATAAATTGAAACGCCGGGTCAATTCCAAGAGTCAAACACTTACTGTATATGTTGGGGAAATGAGCTTTGAATTCCTTTATGTTCAAATGAGTACAATCCAAATACACGTGATCCAATCCATGCTTTTTCATTTCCGAATCGATGGCGCGAGCAACAATGTCCCGCGGCGCTAGCGAACCTCTTTTATCGTACACTTGCATGAACTCCTCCCCATTCTTATTCTTGAGCACAGCACCAAACCCTCTCACAGCTTCAGAAACTAAAAAGGCTGGGCTAGCTCCAGGGTTAAACAAAGCAGTAGGGTGAAACTGAATAAACTCCATGTCTTTCACCAATGCCTTTGCCCTATACGCCATGGCTATTCCATCACCCGTTGCAACCTCAGGGTTAGTGGTAGAATTATAAACCAAGCCGATACCGCCTGTTGCCATGATGGTTTTTTTAGCCAAAAGTTGAAAAACTTTACCGCTTTTTTTATCTAAAATATAAGCTCCAAAGCAAGTAATGTCATCGTTCTTTCGAGTAATGTGAATTCCAAAATGATGTTGTGTAATTAAATCCACCGCAAAATGATAATCTAACACCTTGATGTTGGGGTGTTTCTTCACCTGATCATATAAAGCTCGAATTATTTCGCGCCCTGTGATGTCTTTGTGATGTAATATCCTACTTTCCGAATGCCCTCCTTCCATGGCCAAATCATAATGGTCACTTGCATCCTTGTCAAAATTAGTTCCCCACTCAATCAATTCATTTATTCTTTGCTTTGCTTCCCCTATAACTCTTTCCACCACTTCGCGATCATTTAATCCTATCCCTGCAATTACCGTATCCTGAATGTGTTTTGAATGATCATCCGATTCTAAATTCCAAACACCTGCTATTCCACCTTGAGCATAAGTAGTGTTTGATTCTTGGGGCGAATCTTTTGTCACCATACAAACACTCCCCTTTTCAGCCGACTTCAAGGCAAAAACAAGTCCAGCAATGCCGGAACCTATGACCAAGAAATCTGTTTTGAGTGGCTGATTTGTTTTCATTTCATCAAAATTAAACAAAGAGAACGTCCCAAGTATAAGATGTGTAAAAAACATTATTCCCAGTTGCAATTACACCACATCACCGCTCAAATTAATTCCTGACCACCCGTGTAATAAAACACAATATTAACCGCTAAACGTTTTCTTAAACCTTATTTTATCGTCACTTTTGTACTGAATATTTACAAAATGGAAATGAAATAAAACATTTTCATCAAAAACCAAAACTTATTTAACGATAGCTAAGTTTATAAAAACGTTTCGTCTATATTTGTGTGTTATTAAAAATGTAAGTACACAAAATTATTATTTTATGAAACCATTATTCACAGACCCAAAGGAACAAGATTTAATCCAAAAAGTTGGTCTTGTATTTATAGAAAAAGGAATGAAAGCTATGACGATGGATGACATCGCCTCAGAGCTTCACGTTTCCAAAAAAACCTTATATAAATATGTTAAAAACAGGTCTGAACTAGTTACTAAATGCGTTAAACTGAGAGTCCATAAAGAAATGGAAAACAGAACCATGTTAGCAGCTGCAGGACTCAATGCCATCGAAGAAAATTTAAAAATAATGGAATTTACTTCACAAATAGTAGCAAAAACAACCGAAAAAGTGCACGATGACTTGGAAAAACATTTTCCTGAAGCATTTGCAGTGATTCAAGACTACACCAATAATTTTTTACTGAAGGCTGTACTTAAAAACATGGAAAAAGGGGTCAAAGAAGGACTTTATTGTGCACAAATCAACCCTAAAATATTGGCAAAAATGTACATTTCTAAAATTGATTTGGTTTTTGACGGCATGACATTTCCACCTAATGAATTCAATTTAGCCGACGTGCTATCAAGCGTAGTAATTCACAACATGAGAGGAATGGCTACCTCAACAGGAATTAAACTTATAGAGGAACACACAAACCAAAAATATAAATAGCACACGGATGAAACCCCAGACAAAACTTGCCTTTTTACCACTAGCATTATTGTTTGTTTGCTTCTCAAGCACAATTGTATTCAGTCAAGATGATGTAGAGGCAACAGATCATGGTTCACAAGAATTCACCTTGAGTCAAGCGCAAGCTTACGCCCTTGTAAACCATTACAACGCAGTCAACGCCGAGTTGGATTTAAAAATATCCAAAAAGAAAATATGGGAAATTACTGCCTCGGGACTTCCCCAGGTATCTGGATCAGCAAGTTACCGTCACAGCATTGACCTAGAGTTTGATTTTCCTGACGAAGCACTAACAGCACCTGGCAACGAATTCCTTGCAATATTTGGAGCTGACAATGTGAGTCAAGGTAAACTTGATGCCACACAATTATTGTTTGACGGGACCTACATTGTAGGATTACGCGCAGCAAAAGCTTATTATAAACTGTCTGAAAATCAAAAGAAAAAATCTGAAGTTCTGCTGACATCGGAATTAACTTCATCCTATTACCTGGTTCTTGTCGCTGAGGAAAACATTAAAATACTCCTAAAAAGTATGACAAACTTAAAGCACATTTTAAGCGAAACGGCTGCACTTGTTGAGCAAGGGTTTTTAGAAGAGACAGAGTTAAATCAGCTTGAGCTAACCGCTACCAAGCTAAACAGCTCGTTACTTAATGCGGAACGATCGGTGCAAATTGCTTACTCAATGTTGAAACTTAACATGGGGTATGATGTTAAAAAAGACCTTATCCTTAAAGACAAACTAGAAGACATCATAGAACAAGCTGGATTTGATGCTTTGCTTGGCGCTTCCTTTAACTTGTCGTCAAATACCGATTTCACTTTGGCCTCCACTCAAAGAAAATTATTAAAACTAAATGTGGACAAATTCAAAATGCAACGCCTACCATCATTAGTTGCATTTTACTCCTACACCAATACGGCTTATCAATTGGAATTTGATTTTTATAAAGACGCCAATTGGTTAGACGCGCAAAACGTAGGGATATCATTGAATATTCCCATTTGGAGTAGCGGCATGCAAGGCGCTAGGATACAGCAAGCTAAACTGGAGTTGATGAAAATGGACAACACCATGGAACACCTGAAAAATGCTTTGCAAATTCAATTTAACAACAGCATCAGCCAATTAAGCACCCGAGTGACAGAGAGGGTTAACGCAAAAAAAAGCCTTGCACTTGCCCAAACTATATATGACAGGACGGTCATCAAACACAAGGAAGGGCTAGCGTCTAGTTTTGAATTAAGCCAAATGGAAAATCAACTTTTAGAATCTCAAGGAGCTTACATCAATGCAATCTTTGGATTATTGAATGCGAAAGTTGAATTAGATAAGTTGCAAAATAAGAATTAAACATTCGTCAAAGACAAACCATCATTAGTATGAAAAAAATAGGAATAACTGCATTATCATTATTGGTAATATTAACTGTAGGTTGCGATCAATCAATCAGTGATTTAAAAGATGAAAGAAAAGAACTTGTGGCCGAACACGAAGTTAAGCTACAGGAAATTGATTCCTTAATTGCCAACTTAAAAACAAAGGACACGTCCACTGTTGAAATAAAATACACCGCTGTTACTACACAAAGTGTTTCCGTTAAAACCTTTGAACATTTTTTTGAAGTCCATGGCAATGTCAAAGCAGAAGAAAATGCCGCACTTTATGCTCAAGCTCCTGGAAATGTACAAACCATTCATGTCCGAGAAGGGCAAAATGTAAAAAAAGGAGAATTAATTATTTCCTTGGACGCTTCCACTGTGGAGTCAAGCATCAAAGAGTTACAAACTGCGTACGAATTGGTAAACAAGGTGTACGAAAAACAAAGTAATTTATGGAAACAAAAAATTGGTTCTGAACTGCAATATTTAGAGGCTAAAACCAACAAGGAAACCATGTCTCAAAAACTTAAAACGGTAAAAGAACAATTAGACATGTATAAAATAAGAGCTCCTTTTTCAGGAGTGGTCGATGCCATCATGCCCAAAGTTGGAGAGGCTGCTATGCCCGGTTATCCAGTAGCTAGAATCCTGAATCTAAGCAAGGTTTATTTGGAAGCAGAGGTAAGTGAATCGTACTTACCAACTGTAAAATCAGGAAGCTTTTTAGAAATTAAATTCCCTGCTTTAAACGAATCAATTACAGCTAAAGTAACAAGGGTTGGCAACTTCATTAACCCTGCTAATCGTACTTTTAAAGTAAGAGTTGAGGTCAACAACCCAGGAGGAACGTACAAACCAAATCAATTGGCCGTTTTAAAAATACGTGATTACGAGGCTAAAAATGCATTGGTTATCCCTGCAAGAATTGTTCAACAGGACAGGGAAGGACAAGATTACGTTTACACGATTAAAAAAAAGGATGTCCAAAGGGTTAAGAAATTAATCTTAAACGTTGGACAATCGTACGAAGGTCAAATGGAAATTTTAAGCGGCTTAGATTCTAACACAGTCATCATTGACAAAGGAGCAAAATCTGTACAGGCTAACGATGCAATTGAAATAAAATAATTCAAGCTTTAACGCTTTCATAAAGTCACGATGGAAAACAAAAAAAACAAGGGATTAAAAGAGTTTGGACTGTCCACTCTTTCCTTAAAAAACCCAACCACTATTATAGTCCTTACTATCATTCTTGCGATGATTGGTATGAACTCGTACAAAAGCATGCCAAGGGAAGCATTTCCGGAGGTTGTTTTACCACAAATATTCGTTGGAACACCGTACCCTGGAAACTCTCCTTTGGACATTGAAAAACTAATCACACGTCCACTAGAGAAGGAAATCAACACCATTACTGGGATTGACAAGGTCGTTTCTAATTCCGTTCAAGGCTATTCCACCATAGACATCAAATTTGATTTTTCTGTTACCCCAACTCAAGCATTGCGTAAGGTAAAAGATGCTGTAGACAAAGTAAAAGGTGACCCATCCTTTCCTAAAGATTTACCTGCTGACCCCAACGTGTTTGAAATGAACATGTCCGATTTAGTTCCCGCATTGAACGTCAACCTATCAGGTGATTTCTCTATGGACATGCTTAAGGAGTATGCTGAAATTTTGGAAGACAGGATTGAAGAGATACCTCAAATCACTAAAGTTGACATTCGAGGAATTCAAGAAAAGGAAGTAAAAGTGAACGTGGATCTATTCAAAATGGAATCCATGGAAGTGACTTTTAATGACATTGAACAAGCTATTGCACAAGAAAACATGAC
Organism: Saprospiraceae bacterium; assembly: GCA_047631875.1. Taxonomy (GTDB): domain Bacteria; phylum Bacteroidota; class Bacteroidia; order Flavobacteriales_C; genus JBLIAZ01. The sequence goes on along the minus strand of JBLIAZ010000019.1, from coordinate 12,837 downwards.
CATTTCAGGTGGTGATGTGGTAGTGGATGGATTAAGACGAAACGTGCGCTTAGTAGGTGAGTTTCAAGATTGGAAAAAAATTGGTGACATCATCATCAAAAACGAAAAGTTCAACATCGTTTACTTAAGAGATGTGGCAAATGTGGTGTTTGAAGAAAAGGAACGAGAGAGTTTCGCACGAGAATATGGCGCTCCTGTAGTCATGTTAGACGTCATGAAAAGAGGTGGCGAAAACTTAATTGAAGCCTCAGAACAAGTAAATAAAATTATCGAGGACGCTAAAGAAAATGACTTTCCTGCTGGCTTGGAAATTTCCATTACAAACGACTTAACTGGCAAAACAAAAACACAGGTAAATGAACTTGAAAACTCCATTATATTCGGAACCATTCTAGTTGTTTTAGTGTTGTTATTTTTCCTTGGTTTACGAAACGCTGCTTTTGTTGGGATAGCAATTCCATTGTCCATGTTCATTGCATTTTTTATACTAAACACCATGGGAGTAACCCTGAACATGATGGTGCTATTTTCCTTGGTATTAGCACTTGGAATGTTGGTGGATAACGGAATCGTTATTGTGGAAAATATTTATCGGTTAATGGATGAAGGATACAAACCTTTTGAAGCTGCAAAGTACGGGGCAGGCGAAGTAGCTTGGCCAATCATAGCTTCAACCGCCACCACATTAGCCGCCTTTGTCCCACTTGCTTTGTGGCCTGGTATCATGGGTGAATTCATGAAGTTTTTACCTATTACTTTGATGATAGTATTAGGATCGTCCTTGTTTGTAGCCTTGGTAATTAATCCTGTATTGATCGCATTGATGGCCCGAATGAGCAACAAAGGCGTAAAAATATTAGCCATTATCATTGCTGTAATTGGATTAAGCATTACGTTTAAACTCGATGCTGGAGCTGGTAACATGTTGGTATTCATTGGGGTGTTTATTTTAATTAACCCTCGTTTTATCAGTCCGACTACCACTCGATTTCAAGAGTCCTTTTTACCTAAACTAGAAAACCGTTACAAATTATTTTTAAGTTATGCTTTAACGCGTTTTCGCCCAATCGGTGTATTACTAGGAGTTATAGTGCTATTCGGAGCATCCATAGGATTGCTTAAAGTACTACCTCCTAAGGTTGTATTCTTTCCTGCGAATGAACCTGCCTATTTAAATGTATTCATTGAAAAACCAATTGGTACAGACATCAAGGTGACAGACAGTGACGCTAAAATGATTGAAGAAAAGGTCATAAATTTTTTCAAAAGAGTACCAGGATCATACACAAAAACACTCCGTGATGGATCAAAAGAAGAAGTAGTTTTTGAAAATGACAGCCTCCTGTTTTTAGTAAAGTCCATCATCACCCAAGTAGGGAATGGCACTTCCGATCCTGCTAATGGCCCATCCATGGCGAACACTCCTGAAAAAGCAAGGGTTCAAGTATCCTTTGTCGAATACGTAGACCGAAAAGGTGTCCTTACCAGTGACATCATGAATTCTGTAAGGGAAGAAATCTCAGACAACCCGGGAGTTTCAGTAGTAGTGGACAAAGATCCAGCTGGACCTCCAATGGGAAAACCAATTAACATTGAAATTGCGGGTGACAACTATGAAGAACTTGTGAATGAATCTGAAAAAATGCTTCAATTCATTAAAAATAACAACATAGAAGGGGTGGAAGAGTTGAAAATGAACATTGAAACCAGTAAACCTGAACTAATTATTAAAATTGATGCGCAAAAAGCTAGACGACTCAATTTATCTACTGCGCAAATAGGCATGACCATCAGGACTGCTTTATTTGGAAAACAAGTATCTAAGTTTAAACAAGGTGAAGACGAATATGACATCACGGTTAGGCTAAACGAATACACTAGAAACAACATTGATAACTTGATGAATCAACGGATTACTTTTCGGGACATGTTAACCGGAAAAATCCGTCAAGTACCTATTTCAGCGGTGGCTACAGTAGGTAAATCGTCAACCATTTCGTCAGTAAAAAGAATCGATTTAAAAAGAACGATATCGCTTCAATCCAATGTCCTTGATGACTACAATCCAAATGAAGTGGTTGCAGCTCTTAAAAAAATACTTAATGAGGAATATAAAATTTCGAATGGATTAACATGGAATTTTACAGGACAACAGGAAGAACAAGCGAAGGAAATGGAATTCCTAGTAGTGGCTCTTGCTATTGCTCTCTTTTTAATTCTGTTGATTATTGTGGCCCAATTTAACTCAATATCAGCACCTGTAATAATCTTATTTGCAGTACTGTTGAGTTTTACAGGAGTTTTTACAGGACTTATCTTCTTTAGGATGGAGTTTGTCATCATCATGATGATGATTGGAATCATTTCACTTGCTGGAGTGGTGGTAAACAATGCGATTGTACTAGTAGATTACACCAAATTACTCATCACAAGAAAGGAATTGGAACTGGGAATTTCGGGAGAAAGAACAGACAAGCTCCCTGTTCATTTAGTAAAACAAGCCATTGTGGACGGAGGTAAAACCAGGCTACGACCTGTGTTGTTAACGGCCATCACTACCATACTTGGTTTACTTCCAATGGCAACTGGATTAAACATTGACTTTTTTGGTTTGTTCGGAAGCTTTGACGCTAACATCAGTGTTGGAGGGGACAACGTAATTTTTTGGGGGCCGATGGCTTGGACAATTATTTTTGGACTGAGCTTCGCTACTTTCTTGACGTTGGTAATAGTACCTGTGATGTTTTACTTGTCTTTGAGGTTAAAGTACAAAGTATTGGGAATTAAATAAGGAACTAAATTTTAGCGCTTACTTAACTATTAAGTTCTTCGCTACCTGATCGGATAAGCTTAGTCGCCCTCCGCTCTCAAGCTCAACAACATAGGAGTTGTCGTACTCAATGATTTCAACCACTGTAATCTTAGTTCCTAACCGTAAATTACTTGCATCCAAGTATTGTAAAAATTGAGAAGAATGGTCTTTTACTCCAACCATGATTACCTCCTCCTTTTCATTTACTTGATTTAAGGTAAGGTCGTGCTTTTGCAAAAATACACCCTCTTCATTTGGAATTGGATCACCGTGAGGATCAAATTTCGGAAAGTCTAAGTACTTGTCCAATCTCCTGACAAGTTCTGGGGACTCAACGTGCTCCAATTGTTCAGCAATATCGTGAACTTCATCCCATTTAAACTCAAATCGTTCTACTAAAAATGTTTCCCATAAACGGTGTTTTCGAATCACTTTTAACGCAATTTTTTCTCCACTCTTGGTTAAAGTGACGCCTTTATACTTGGTGTATTTAATCAACTTTTTGTCACTCAGCTTTTTGAGCATGTCACTCACCGTTGGAGATTTTATCGCCAACAATTCTCCAATAGACTTTGTCAACACTCCTTTAGGTTGAATTTTCATCAACTTGTAAATTGCCTTCAAATAATTCTCTTCGGTTTGACTTATTTTCATGTTAATCACTTCTGGTCGTAAAATATTACAAACATAGCATAAAGAATTGAAGTGGTTTAAAATAAAAAGATTAGTCATATCGAATCTTTTTATTAGATTTATAAAAACTAACTAAATGAAAAAGGTACATCTAGGAATATTTATTTTGCTTTTACTAGCGCTTACAATGACGGGGTGCGAAAAAACTTTACCCTCCGCTCCTGGTGAAGATGAGCTATTAGACGGGCCAATGGAAAACTTAACCTCTGCTGAAAAAATTCAATTTTTCAGAGGAGACGAAGCCTTCGGAGAAACTTTCACCGTTGCCTCTGGATTGGGACCAATATTCGTTGCCAACCAATGTGCAAGTTGTCATCCTGGTGATGGTAAAGGACATCCATTTGTCAAGTTTACTAGATTTGGCCAACCAGACACAGCTGGAAACCAATTTTTAACCATGGGTGGGCCTCAATTACAGCAAAAATCCATTCCGGGATACTTACCAGAAACGGTACCCTCAGGAGCCACTTCAACCGATTTAATTGCTCCAGCAGTAACTGGGCTCGGCTTTTTGGATGCCGTAACCGATGCATATTTAATTGCACTTTCAGACCCCACTGATGCCAACGGCGATGGAATCAGTGGACGACCTCACTACACCAACATTCCCAGTTATGTTCATTTGCGTCCTAACGCTATTCCGGAAAACGGAAAACACATCGCTCGCTTTGGAAAAAAAGGAGCTGCATATGACTTACTCCATCAAACATCGGCAGCGTACAACCAAGACATGGGAGTGACCTCTCTTTTTGAGCCGAACGACACCTACACAGGGTTAGAAGTAGACCCAGAGGTAAGCACACAAACAGTCAACGATGTAGTTGCTTATTTGAAAACATTGAAAGCACCAATTCAAAGAAACCCTGATGATCCCGATGTCGTCGCTGGAAAACAAATTTTTTCACAAATACAATGTGGATCGTGTCATGTACCAAGCATGGAAACAGGGTATTCACCAATAGACGCATTGTCCTACAAGACATTCAGTCCTTACACCGATTTGTTACTGCATGAGATGGGGTCCGGACTAGACGATGGTTACACCGAAGGACACGCCACTACTGCTGAATGGAAAACACCCGCTTTATGGGGACTTGGTTTGTCCCTTGAAGCCCAAGGAGGCTTTGTTTTCTTGCTACATGACGGCCGTGCAACCTCAATCGAACAAGCTATTCTCCTGCATGGAGGTGAAGCCGAACAATCAAAAAACAATTATTCAGCACTTTCAGATGATGAAAAACAACTGTTGTTGAAATTTTTAGAATCACTTTAACAACGCATGAAACGCAGAAAATTCATAAAGTCATGTTGCTATGTTGGAATTGGAATTCCAATATTAGGAGGCATATTAGCGTCTTGTGAATCCTTGTACTACGCACAGTCAACTGTAAAATCTAATAAATTAATAGTTCCCTTATTGGAATTCACTCATGTTCAAAAAAACAAAACAAGTAAACGCAAATTTGTACTCGTACAATCTGATAAACTAAAGTTTCCAATTTGCATTTATCATCTGGAAAAAGAAGTATACGTATCCTCCCTACTACAATGTACTCATCAAGGGTGTGAACTAAATGTTGGGGGAGGAATTTACAGTTGTCCTTGTCATGGAGCAGAATTCTCAACCAAAGGGCAAGTATTGTCTGGACCTGCCGAAAACAATTTAAAGACCTATTTAACAACCATAGAAAATGAAAACATCATTGTACACTTACCTTAAACATTTTACGACAGTAATCGTGTTGTTACTTGCTTGCCATCACGCAACTGCACAAAAGGACTCTCTGTTAACTCGTGTACCTCCTGATACTGCTGGCGCTAAGCTTAACATGGACGCAATCTACAATCGGCCGTTTTTAAATGTCGCAAAAAGCCCGGTTGCTGTAGGTGGGTATCTGGAAGCAAATTCCTTTTACAGCTCGGAGGACGGTTTATCCGAGGGCTTGTCTTTTCAAGCAAGGAGACTCACCATGTTCATGTCATCCACCATTGGGAAAAGGGTAAAATTCCTGACTGAAATTGAATTCGAAGAAGGAGGAAAAGAAATAGCGATTGAATTTGCCGCGATGGATTTAGCAATTAGTACCTTTTTTAATTTAAGAGGTGGAATCATCATGAATCCAATTGGAGCTTTTAATCAAAACCACGATGGCCCAAAATGGGAATTTGTAGAACGCCCTGATGTAGCAGTTAACATACTACCAGCTACGTGGTCCAATGCAGGTTTTGGAATTTTCGGAAAAACATACACTGGAAATTGGATATTTGGTTACGAATTATACGCCACAAATGGATTTGACGACAGCATAATTGACAACGAAGAAAACAGGACATTTCTTCCAGCTTCAAAAGAAAACGAAGAAAGGTTTGAGCAAAGCAGCAATGGCGAACCATTGTTTACTGGGAAGATCGCCATCAAAAACAGAAAAATAGGAGAAATTGGATTGTCTTACATGGGAGGATTTTACAATACTTTTAACCCCGACGGAATAAGGATCGACAAAAAAAGAAGGGTCGACGTATTTGCCGTTGACATTAACACGACCATTAAAAGAACAGGAACTTACCTTGTCGGCGAAGTAGTTTTGAACATGGTTGACGTGCCTGATACGTATTCTCAACAATACGGAAACAAACAATGGGGCGCTTTTGTGGATGTGGTTCAACCGATTGTCAAAGGCAAAATATTTAACTGGGAAGGAGCAACTTTAAACCTTGCTGCCCGACTTGACTACGCCGATTGGAATGTAGGAACGTTCAATGAAACTGGAACAGACATTGGGGACGACTTGATTGCCATCACTCCTGCCATTAGTTTTCGACCTTCAAGACAAACAGTGATCAGATTAAATTACCGGTACCAATGGCAAACTGACATAGTAAACAACCCTGCAGCTAAAACTGCTTCGTGGTTGTTTGGATTCAGTACGTACTTTTAACTGAGTTCAGTTGTAAACGACGTATACTCAAACCACACAGCTTTTCGGGAATTTTGGCGAAGATTATTTTTTCTTTATCAAGACTAAAAATTCAAGCATAGCCATAGTTACGGTTTAATATTTCAACGAAGAAAAAGAGAAAAGAAACGAGTGAAAAAACCGAAAAGCTGTGTGGTTTGAGTATATCAATTAACGGTACCACAATTGTTTTTGACAGTACAACCTGAACAACCACCAGTAGTACAGCCAGCTGCCGATTTTTTATTGGCGAAAATCCTCACTACTCTCACAGCAAAATATACAACTGTGGCGAATAAAATAAAGTAAGTGATGATTTCTTGTATGTCCATGTATGTATCTTATTAAATAAAAATTGATCCTATTTGATACACCACAAAGGAAACAAAATATGCTAACCCCGTGGTATAAACCATTGTAAATATTGCCCATTTCCACCCTCCCGATTCCTTTTTTATTGCGGCGATCACCGCTATGCACGGGAAGTAAATTAAAATGAACAACATGAAACCATAAGCTACTAAGGGTGTAAACACCTTTTCACCTTTTTTGTCGCCGTACTGGTATGTATGTGATTGCAATTGATTAATTAAATCTTCCGAATCCTCAGCAGTGTCTTCACCAACTTGATACAAGACACCCATGGTACTTACCACTAATTCCTTAGCTGCCATTCCAGTTATTAAGCTGATTCCCATTTTCCAATCAAAACCTAACGGGCGAATAGCCGGCTCAATGAAGTGCCCAATTTTTCCAATGTAAGAACCTTCAAACCTTTCCGATTCCTTTTGAATTTTCAATAAAGCTACATCCGATTCAATGTCAATGGATTGAGTAATCAAAGTGTCGTAATCCTTAGAATAATTGACTTCGCGAGGGAAATAACCTAATGCCCAGATCACGATAGAAGCAAACAGTATCACACCTCCCATTTTTTTCAAGTACTGGAATCCTTTTTCCCACATGTGTATCATGGTGGACTTAAATGTAGGAACCCTGTATGGTGGTAATTCCATTACAAATGGAACCTCATCAAGCTTGAACAAGGTTTTCTTGAAAACAACTGCCATAACAATGGACAATAAAATCCCGATGATGTACATAGAAAATAAAACCGTCCCTGGATTGTCTTGAAAAAAAGCTCCGATCAGTAAAATATACACGGGTAATCTTGCACTGCACGACATGAAGGGGTTAATCAACATGGTAAGGAGCCTGTTGTTTCTACTTTCTAATGTACGCGTTGCCATGATGGCTGGTACATTACAACCAAAGCCCATGATCAAAGGAATAAAGGACTTCCCATGCAAGCCTAAGAAATGCATTAGTTTATCCATAATGAACGCTGCCCTAGCAATGTAACCTGTGTCCTCCATTAAGGAAATGAAAAAGAACAGGATTAAAATATTAGGTAAAAATATGATGACTCCTCCTACTCCTCCTATGATTCCATCTACCAATAAATCCCTCAGCATTCCCGGTCCTAATAAATTACTTAAACCATCACCCGAAAAACTCACTAATGTTTTAATCCATTCCATCGGATAGGCGCCAACAGTAAATGTACTTTGGAACATGAGCCACATGAAAAATATAAAAATAGGAAACCCCCAAATTTTGTGGGTAAGCAGAATATCAATTCCTTGGCTCTTTTTTCGTTTTCCTTTTGGACCATCAAAGTAAGTACCTTTGAGCGCACCTGCAATGAACCCATACTTAGCATCAGTAATTAAAGTTTCACTGTCTGTGTCCAATTCCTCCTCAAGTCTCACTACTTCGCGGTCGGTCACCTGCCGAATTTCATTGTGGTTTTCACAAACAGTCACCATCTCTACCGCATCTTTGTCCCTTTCAATTAATTTTACCGCTAAAAACCTCGAGGATATTTTATCGGTTAGGGTGTAATTGCTTTTTTGCCTGATGGCCTGTTGAATGACACCTATGGATTTTTCGATGTTTTTCCCATAATTCATGTGCACATGTCTTACGGACTGATCCCTGTCCTCATATACTTCGATGGCTTTCTTAAACAAGTCATCAACTCCCTTCCCTTTAGTGCTCACAGTAGGTATGATTGGTATTCCAATCATGTCACCTAATTTTTTATAGTCAAAATTGACCCCTTTACTTTCCAGCTCATCGTGCATGTTCAAAGCAATGATCACTTTGATGTCCAAGTCGATTAATTGTGTAGTCAGGTATAAATTTCTTTCCAAATTCGAAGCATCAACCACATTAATGATGATATCAGGATCATTATCCACTAAGTGTTTTCGTACAAACAATTCCTCAGGTGTATAGGCCGAAAGTGAATATGTTCCGGGTAAATCGGTTAAGAACATCCGATAGCCATCTTGTTCAAAAACAGCCTCGTGTGTATCCACAGTGACCCCACTGTAATTGCCTACTTTTGCTCTTGAATGAGATGCTTTATTGTACAAGGTTGTTTTTCCACAATTTGGATTGCCAACCAAAGCAATGTTAATGTTTTTCCCTTTTTTGGAAGCTGAAATTTTTAACTCATCATCGGAAAGCACTCCTTCAAAACTTGCAGCACTTACGTTTTTAGCTTCGTCTTTTGTTAAAACTTCAATCAAACTACCTTCACTTTTCCTTAAGGAAACCTCATAATCCATGATGCGATACACAATAGGATCTCGCAATGGTGCACCTTTTACAATGGAAATTTTTTGCCCTTTAACAAAACCCATTTCAAGTATTCGCTTCCTAAAAGCCCCCCTACCTCTTACCTTGGTAATGACAGCTTCTTGATCATGTTGTAGTTCTGAAAGTTTCATGTTTTTTTGCGCTTAGCCTATGGCTAATGCTTATTATCCTCAAACGACATAGCTTTTCGACGTTTTCACTCGTTCTTTTTCCCTTTATCTACGTTAAAAAACTAAATCATAACCAGGCTATGCTTGATTTTTTTGTCTTGATAAAGAAAAAAATGCTTTTCGTCAAAACTTCCGAAAAGCTATGTCGTTTGAGGATACAAAGCACGAAAAGTTTTGAGTTTTTGACAATACCCTAAAGGAGGTATTTATTGGAAGAATACCGCAAGTAAATCCTTAGTGATTACCTGAATAAATCTTCGTGTTTGGTCCAGTAATCGATCACGGCATCCTTCATTAATTTAAGCTGCTCTCCACCATTTAAAGAAGGTAGTTTTTTTAAATTTTCGTAATGAGGCCAGCCGTCTTCGTCTTGACTAATCAATTTATAATAACCAAAGGGAGTCAATAGTGTGCAAATCGCAATGTGCATCAATTCCAATTTTTGCTTTTTTTCAAAAGTAATTGGACCTTTACCAAGCTCTTGTACACCAATCAAAAACAGGATGGCTTGCATGTCCATTCCTCCGCCAAATTTACTTTCAAAGGAAGCCATTACTTCTTTCCATTTGTCTTCAAAAATTGTATCTATTGCCATGAGGTAAATGTGTGTTAATCGTAGTTTTACTTAAAATTTGGCTTTCTTTTTTCTAAAAAAGCGCTTGTACCCTCTTTGAAATCATCCGTCCCAAAGCAATCTCCAAATAAATCAACTTCAGCATCAAGCCCAACGGAAACATCGCTTCCAATTTGCACTGCTTTTAATGCTTTCGCTACTGCAAAAGAAGAATTTCGAGCAATTTTATGCGCAAGTTTAAAGCTTTCATCAAGTAGACTCTCCGAAGAGTACACATGATTTACCAATCCCAAGCGAAGTGCCTGTTCAGCGTCAACCATGTTACTACTTAACATCAATTCAAGAGCTCGTCCTTTGCCTATTAATTGCATTAATCTTTGTGTGCCTCCATAACCTGGAATTAGACCCAATGAAAGCTCCGGCAAACCCAATTTGGCATTTTCACTCGCCAACCTGATGTGACAACTCATGGCTAATTCCAAACCTCCCCCTAACGCAAAACCATTGATTGCTGCTATGACAGGTTTTGAAAGCGCATCCACTTTACTGAACAACAATTCTTGACCTTCCCTACTTAATTGCTTGCCTTGTTCTTTGTCAAAGGAAATGAATTCCTTTATGTCAGCTCCAGCAACAAAGGCTTTTTCACCTTCTCCTGCAATGATAATTACATGGACACTGTCGTTGGTTTCCAACTCACCAAAGCATGCGCTTAGCTCCAATATTGTTTGTTTATTCAGGGCGTTTAAAAACTTAGGACGGTCAATTTTAATCAAAGCAATTTGATCTTCAATCGTCAGTGTAATGTTTTCAAATGACATGAATTACTTTCTTTTAAACGGATGTATAGCTTGTTTTTTAGCTGCAAACGGGTGGTAATCACCAACTAACCCAATTGGTTCTGCGTGACGAATGTCATGTACAATTTGTATAGCAGTCTTAGCCTCTCCAACTTCAAAACCATTCCCATCAAGTACTCCCTGATAAGACATTGTGTGCAGGTCTGTAAACCCTCCACTGAATTCAATTTCCTTTCCTTCCATGGTAATGGAGCGGTAAGTAGTCATTCCTTTTGCCTTGATTTCATCAGGTAAAGTATCAGCATTGATGGATAAAAACCACCTTACTCTCGCACGCTCAAATTCAAAATATCCTCCTGCCCTGTCATGCGTATGAACATGAACAATGTTCTTTTTAATTGGGCCAAAAACCCATTGTAACATGTCATAAAAATGAACTCCGATGTTGGTTGCTATTCCTCCTGATTTAGTAATATCACCTTTCCAACTAGTATAATACCAATTACCTCTTGAGGTCAAATAAGCTAAATCAAGATCAAATATTTTATCTTTTGGAGCTTCTTCTACTTGCTTTTTTAAAGCAATGATGCTTGGGTGGAGCCTCAGCTGAAGGATGTTGTATACTTTCTGACCTGTTTCTTTCTGTAAGTCCTCTAATGCATCAATATTCCAAGGGTTAAGCACCAATGGTTTTTCACAAATTACATCTGCACCATGACGTAATCCAAAACGGATATGGCTGTCGTGCAAATAATTTGGAGAACATATACTCACATAATCTAATGAAGTACCTGCCCTTTTTATTTTATCCAAATGCCTATCAAAACGTTCGTATTCTACAAAAAAGTCAGCTTTAGGAAATTGGCTATCAATGATCCCTACACTGTCAAAAGGATCAAATGCAGCAACTAAATCGTTACCGGTTTCCTTGATGGCTTTCATGTGTCGTGGAGCAATGTAACCAGCAGCTCCTATTAAAGCGAAATTTTTCATATTCTCATTGAATTTGATGCACGCCAAAAGTAATGAACTTGTTCAAGGTTTCAATGAAAACCGCATTCAATTTCTAATCATAATAAGCCCTCGTCCGAAAAACTATAATATTCATCTTCGCACACAATGAGGTGATCCAACAATGCGATGTCGCAAAAAGACAAAGCTTGTTTTAACTTATGAGTGATTTTTTTATCGGCCTCACTAGCCATAGCATTCCCTGAAGGGTGATTATGAAACACAACCACAGCACTTGCTAATTCATCCACAGCATACTTTAAAATTACTTTGACATCCACCACTGTAGCCGAAACTCCTCCACTACTCATTTTCCTTTTAGAAAGCATTCTGTTTGCCTTGTTCAAAGCAATCACCCAAAATTCCTCACACTTCACACCAGACATCAATGCTTGCACATGATTAAACACGTCTTGACTTGAACGAACAGTCAGTTCCTGCTGACTAGCCGACCTCCTCCTTTTCCCCAACTCAAAAATAGCCTCCAAGCACATCGCTTTTACGATTCCAACGCCTTTGATTGTTGTAAATTCCTTTTTGCTTTTCCCCGCCAAACTGTCCAGGTTTCCATCACCAAGGTTAATTAGTTCATGACTTAACTCAATCGCACTTTTGTCCACTGTTCCTGAACCCATTACTACTGCTAATAGTTCCGCATTAGACAAGTAATCCACACCATGTTTTAAAAGTTTCTCACGAGGCCGTTCGTTGATGTTTAAATTTTTAATTTGCATTTTCAATTTTGTTTAAAACCTATTTTGTCCCTTGTTGCTTGGTTCCATTCTTCTTCCTTTGCATTTTCAAATTGTTTGATGTATTCAAAAATTAAAGCAATTTGTTCATCTTGCCCTTCAACTCTTTGCGTAACCTCATCCATTTTTAACAGCAAGTCTTTATGGGTTAAGAACGCTTCTCTCATTTTACTAAATATTCTGATAACAGCAATATTAACTTGTATCGCTCTTTGACTATTAAGCACACAGGACAGCATTGTTACTCCTTGTTCAGTAAAACAAAACGGGGCATAACGCAAACCTTTTTTATCAGAACTGGAGGTCACAAATTGTGACCTCCAGTTTTTCAACTCATCTTTTGTCATGGTAAACATAAAGTCCTCTGGAAACCGATGAAGATTCCTCCTTATAGCTTGTTT
>JBLIAZ010000018.1:0-20706 GCA_047631875.1 Saprospiraceae bacterium | reverse complement strand
AGGCAGGTAAACCTCCTGTTAAGTTTAAGGCTGCTCCATCAATACATGCTGCATCAACTCCTAAAGTTAAAGTTGGAACGGGTAAAGCGTTGACTGTAATCGTAGCTTCGACTGAATTAGCTGCAGCACACGCTCCAGATTGCACTACAGCTCTGTATTTTGTAGTAGTTACTAAATTTAAGTAAGCTTGAGTATTGGTAATGTTAGCGATCACATTGGTCGTTCCCCAGTTATCTGTACTCCATTCCCATCTTAATACTGTTCCAGTTTCTCCCGCTAAAGTTAAATTAGCTCCGTTTGTTCCAGAACAAACAGAAGCATTAAGAGTAACTGTTCCTCCTACTGAAGGAAGTCCACAAACAACGACTGCAGCACAAGTCGATAAATCCAAAGGATTAAAAGGCATTGGTATTATCGGAGCTGCTGTACATGCATTATCATCATATTCTGTCAAATTTTGACATATCACACGTGCTGGACTACAAGCAGGGTTCACATCTGAAATTCCCCAACCTATCGTTCCCGTACCAGTAACTTTCGAATCGTTCAAAACATGTAACGTCCCTGTAACTCTTACGTCTCCCGTGACGACTGCTCCTCCACTTCCACTAACCGTCATGTCTCCTGGCACATTTACAGTACCTCCTAAAGTTGCGACACCACTAGAATTTACTGTTAAATTTGTTCCTACATCAAATGTTCCTCCAGTTATAAATGAACCTATTCCATCTTGATTAACAGAACCTGTAATAGTGGTAGTACCCAAAAAACTTGCAGTACCTCCAGTGTTAACAATTACATTACCAGTAGCCGTAATAGTACCATTTGAAACAATAACACCTGAACTGGTACAGGTTATGCTTCCATTAACTATTAACGTTCCTCCTCCCTCAACAACTAAACGACCACCAGCATTAACCGAAATACTTCCGGCAACAGTCAAAGTAGCGCCACTTTGAATAGTCAAGACGTTTGTAGCAGTACCACACGAAATTGTAAAACCTGCAATTGTTTTTGAATGAGACATTGTAACATCGTGAGATCCATCCCAAAATGTTAAGTTAGGAACACCATTTGGCGTCCATCCCGTAGCAGTAGTAAAAGGAACAGCAGTACCATTAGACACAAATGGTTGAGCCTGTGAAAAATGCCCAATAAATAAAAATGAAACCAATAAAACCAGAGGATAAATACCAACATCTGATTTACTGAGTAAATAATTGTTTTTTTTCACTTGTTAAACTTTATTTTTTCAATTATTAAATCCTCTCCTATTGAAGTTACAATACTTTCAAAACAAATTGAAGAGCCTCCCCACTTTTAACCACTTCACCTCATTTACAAAATGTATCCTTTCCATTCACACTTTCCTATTCTACGTGTTGGAAACGATTAATTAAATCAAAAAGGCACCTTTCACTTCTTACAGTGTCAAAATTGAAATTGGATCTACTGATAAACAATGAGTTAATTACTGTACGATAAGTGCGCCGCAAAGTTACCAAAAGTATCGATGTAAAGAAACGTTTGTTAATAAAAATTAAAGCGTAACGACGCTTAAAGTGCTTTAAAAGTCTACGAGCGTAGTGAAATATTCGACAAAACAAGTTGTCAGCAAACAAGAAAAGCCAGCTATTCAGCTGGCTTTTTCAAAACTATCTGGCTACTTCTTATTTAGTTAGCCTTAGGATTATACAATTTTACGAATCCATTTAAATGGTATTTTTCCTCTCCAGCATCCGTGTATTTTAAATCCCAAAAATAAGTTCCATCGGAACACTTGAGTCCATTAGCAGCGTGACCATCCCACTTTGGTAAAACACCTTCAGTAGCATGAACCATGATTCCCCATCTGTCATAAACATAAAACCTGATGTTTAATATATTGGCAACCATGAAGTCCTTGTCGGCCCATTCCATTTCAAGTGGTCGCATGTAATCGTTTGTACCATTTCCGTTTGGAGTAAATATGTTGGGCATTGTCAAAGTAATTGGAGTGCAAAATCCTGCAAGCACCACTTTATCCGAATCAGAACAACCATTAGCATCGGTAATTACAGCTTCATATTCTCCTGCATAAATTGCAGTGTAACTAGCTGCAGTGTTACCGTCTTGCCAACGAACAGACACTCCCGTATTCTCAACTGTCAACATCACTTGGTCACCAGCTTTTTCACATATGGTAGTATCTTCTCTTAAAGCTATAATCACTGGGTTTTCAAACCAAGTAACATCAACGGCATCACTGTTCTTACATCCATTACCATCAGTGACTTCCACCATTATTGTTGCTGTAGTATCCACACTAACACTACTTCCTGTCGAACCGTCGCTCCAATTTACACTTGCATAAGTTCCTGCTACTATCTCTGCTATGGTTCCGTCACATATTCTTTGAGGTCCCCCAAGATCAATAAGTGGCAAATCATTGACTATTAAAGTTCCTTGTACACTATCCGTACAGGTACCATTCGTTGCATATACAGTATGTTCTCCAGCAACACTTGTTGAATATGTATTTCCTGTTTCTAAAACATCACCGTTCCAATTAATTATACTTACACCGGCTCCGTAAGTCGCTGTAAAAGTTTCCGCAGGATCTCCTATACAAATAGACAAAGGACCATTCACCGATACTGCAGGTGTCGTTTTAATTGTTGCAGTAACTGGAACTCGAGCTGCACTTATACAACCTAATGCTATATTTCTAATTTCTGCATAATAAATTGTGGTCACGGATATACTTGGTGTAGTAAAACTTGATGTCCCAGTACCGCCTGTTAACAGAGCTCCTCCTGTTGATCCTGCGTACCAATCAATCGTACTCCCTGCTGGCACATTAGCTACAGAAATATTAACTGTACCTGTACCACACACATCTCCATCCACTGCAGTGGCACCAGTTGGCAAAGCGCTAACTGTTATTGTTGCTTCAGCTGAGTTAGCTACAGTACACAATCCTGATTGAACTACTGCTCTGTACTTAGTAGTTGATGTTAAGTTTAAATAAGCTTGGGTATTGGTCACATTTGCTATTGTTGCCGTATTGGTCCAGTTGTCTGTACTGCTTTCCCATCTTACTACTGCTCCTGTTTCTCCCGCTAATGTTAACGTTGCTCCATTAACCCCATCACATACAGTTGCGTCCGCTGTTATCGCTCCACCTACTGTAGCCGGGTCAACTATGATTGTGACCTCAGCACTGTTTGCTGTGGCACAAGCTCCTGATTGAACAACTGCTCTGTATTTTGTAGTTGATGTTAAGTTTAAATAAGCCTGGGTATTAGTAACATTTGTTATTGTTGTTGTATTGGTCCAGTTATCGGTACTACTTTCCCACCTTACTACTGCTCCTGTTTCCCCCGCTAATGTTAAGGTAGCGCCATTTACTCCTTCACATACTGTCGCATCAGCTGTAATTGTCCCTCCTACTGTAGCGGGATCAACTGTGATTGTCACCTCGGCACTGTTTGCCGTGGCACAAACTCCCGATTGAACCACTGCTCTGTATTTCGTAGTTGATGTTAAGTTTAAATAAGCTTGAGTATTAGTCACATTTGCTATTGCTGTAGTAGTTGTCCAATTATCCGTACTACTTTCCCATCTTACTACTGCCCCTGTTTCTCCCGCTAGTGTTAACGTTGCTCCATTAACCCCATCACATACCGTTGCATCCGCTGTTATCGTTCCGCCAATTGTAGGTGGATCTACCGTGATTGTAACCTCAGCTGAATTAGCTGTAGCACATGATCCTGATTGAACTACTGCTCTGTATTTTGTTGTTGCAGTTAAATTTAAGTATGCTTGAGTTATAGTGATATTTGCTATTGCTGTAGTAGTGGTCCAGTTATCGGTGCTGCTTTCCCATCTTACCACACTTCCGGTGTGACCCGACAAAGTTAACGTTGCGCCATTTGCTCCTGAACAAACCGTAGCATCTAATGTAACAGCTCCGCCAACTGTAGCTGGATCTACCGTGATTGTAACCTCAGCTGAATTAGCTGTAGCACATGACCCTGATTGAACTACTGCTCGGTATTTTGTAGTTGATGTTAAGTTTAAATATGCTTGGGTTGTAGTGACGTTTGCTATTGCTGTAGTAGTAGTCCAGTTATCGGTACTGCTTTCCCAGCTTACTACTGCTCCTGTTTCTCCCGCTAGCGTCAACGTTGCTCCATTAACCCCATCACATACCGTTGCATCCGCTGTTATCGTTCCGCCAATTGTAGGTGGATCAACAGTGATTGTTACCTCAGCGCTGTTTGCCGTAGCACACCCTCCTGATTGAACTACTGCTCTGTACTTAGTAGTTGATGTTAAGTTTAAATAAGCTTGAGTATTAGTCACATTTGCTATTGCAGTTGTAGGAGTCCAGTTATCGGTAGTACTTTCCCATCTTACAATACTCCCTGTATGACCAGCCAATGACAAGGTTGCTCCATTTACTCCTGAACAAACTGTAGCATCTAATGTAACAGCTCCACCTCCTGTAGCAGTTGATACGGTAATTGTAGCTTCTATTGATGTAGCTTGAGCACAAGTACCAGATTTAACTATTGCTCTGTATTTAGTTGTTGTAACCAAATTCAAATAAGCTTGAGTTGTCGTAACATTCGCTATTGCTGTAGTCGTAGCCCAGTTATCGGTACTACTTTCCCAACTTAAGATAGACCCTACATGGCCAGCAAGAGTTAAAATTGCGCCATTTACCCCTGTACAAACTACTGCGTCAGCTGTAACCGTTCCTGCTGTAGTACCTGCTCCAACAGTTATTGTTGCTTCAGCGCTGGTAGCAGTAGCACATGCGCCCGCTTGCACAACAGCTCTGTATTTTGTGGTTGTAACTAAATTTAAATAAGCTTGGGTTGTGGTGACATTTGCTATTGCTGTAGTAGTGGTCCAGTTATCGGTACTGCTTTCCCATCTTACAATGCTTCCTGTATGACCTGACAAGGTTAATGTTGCTCCATTTGCTCCTGTACAAACTACCGCATCTGCTGTAACTGTTCCTCCAACCGAAGCAGTAACTGTAATAGTCGCTTCAGCACTGTTAGCGTTTGCACATCCTCCTGATTTTACTACTGCTCTGTATTTTGTTGTAGCGGCTAAGTTTAAATATGCTTGGGTGGTGGTGACATTTGCTATTGTTGTAGTAGTGGTCCAATTATCCGTACTACTTTCCCATCTTACAATACTTCCTGTGTGACCTGCTAAGGTTAAAGTTGCGCCGTTTGCTCCTGAACAAACTGTAGCATCTAATGTAACGGCTCCTCCAACTGTAGTTGGATCAACTGTAATTGTTGCTTCAGCACTGTTCCCATTGGCACATGCTCCTGATTTTACTACTGCTCTGTATTTTGTAGTTGATGTTAAGTTTAAATATGCTTGGGTGTTGGTGACATTGGCTATTGGAGTAGTAGTGGTCCAATTATCGGTACTACTTTCCCATCTTACGATACTTCCTGTGTGACCTGCTAAGGTTAAAGTTGCGCCGTTTGCTCCTGAACAAACTGTAGCATCTAATGTAACAGCTCCTCCAACTGTAGCTGGATCAACTGTAATTGTTGCTTCAGCACTGTTCCCATTGGCACATGCTCCTGATTTTACTACTGCTCTGTATTTTGTAGTTGATGTTAAGTTTAAATATGCTTGGGTGGTGGTGACATTTGCTATTGCTGTAGTAGTGGTCCAGTTATCGATACTACTTTCCCACCTTACAATACTTCCAGTGTGACCTGACAAGGTTAAAGTTGCCCCATTTGCTCCTGAACAAACCGTAGCATCTAATGTAACAGCTCCGCCAACTGTAGCAGGATCAACTGTGATTGTTACCTCGGCACTGTTAGCTGTGGCACACGCACCATCTTGTACTACTGCTCTGTACTTTGTAGTTGATGTTAAGTTTAAATATGCTTGGGTTGTAGTGACGTTTGCTATTGCTGTAGTGATTGTCCAGTTATCAGTACTGCTTTCCCACCTTACAATACTTCCTGTATGACCTGACAAGGTTAAAGTTGCGCCGTTTGCTCCTGAACATACAGTTGCACCGGCTGCAATTGTTCCACCTACAGAATTACAAACTGCACAAGCATCAGGTTTAAAAAACCTAGGAAGTCCCAGTTGAGTATCAGCAGTTACCGCCACACCATTTGCAACATATCCTGCCGCACCCAAACTTGTGGCATTTGGATTATTAATCACACCCAAACTACTTGAACCATTTCTTGCAACGTAAACTTTTCCATTTGGCGCTAATTCAATCTCTCCGTTTGAACCTATATTTTGAGATGTTGTTACCTGTGTAGCAATATTATAATGGTACAGCACACTTAGCTGATTCGAAAAATACACTTGGTTATTATCTGGCGAAAATTCTAAAGCATATACGCCAGCATCCATTGCCCCAGCACATAAATCCACATTTGAAAGCGTACCTGTCTTTGAATCAAAATCCAATATTTGAGCGCCAACACCCCCCATGTTCGCTGAGGCTAATTGACTCGAGTTACTATTAAATTCCAAACTTCCTCTACCTGTACCTGCAGCATTTGCGACGACCTTCCCTATTGATGTAGTCACCATTGGCAAAGCTCCATTTTGATCAAATGGAACTGCATAAAAATTATTATTACCTCTTCCGTGAACTACTACCCACAAAGAATCTGAACAAGGAGATCCCGAGACCGCCATTCCTTCAGCAGTAGGAACACCTGTACCGTCTAGTATTACAGTGTTTTTTGAACTTGCTACTACCGCACCATCTCCGCCATCTAATGCCATATCCACCACAGAATACCTAAATCCATTCCTCGTTCCGTTCAATCCGTCATTAATGGTAAATACATAATATTTTGTGGTGCTATTAGGAACTTGCGCAATCATAACTCCATTCGGAGAACTGCCCGTTTTACCAATGTTACTTATCAGCCCACCTTGGGTCCAATCAGAGGGAGTATAATTGTAAAAAGTAAGAGTATTAGTTTCTTGACTTCCCCATAAAGAATCTCCACGAAGCATGAAGGTATGATTCTTATTAAAAATTTTGGTTCCATCGGTATAAAACAAAACATTTCCAGAGGCATCAGAAGCTACGGCTATGGCTTCGTATGCATTAAAAGCCATATGAGGTCCGGCTAATAAAACTGGTGGATCAACAGATACGTCCAACCCATTTTTTGTTCCAAAATACCAAAGTCCGTCCTGAGCAGTAACGTTACTTGAAAAAAGCACAATGATTAACACTATAACTGTAATCCCTCCTTTGAATAGTCTACGCATAATTTAAATTATATATTATCATTCAGCTTTAATCCTTGCAAAATTACCAAATTATAGTGGTGCTACCAATATTACAATAAGCTTTCTTACACTCAATAATCTTAGTCAAATAGAGTTATTTAGTCGACAAACTACCAAATAAATCACACAGGGCGACTTTATTAATCCTTAAGAGCAACCTCAGTGTAGAAGTTTTGACCCTTACACTAAGCTAATACACTTATACTCTAGCAAAAGTTACATCAATTTAAAGCAACAATTATTGATCTTCTCTGTTTTCGTACCCTAGAGCAACAATTACGGATGTAATATCCGTAAGGGGGATACAGATAGCCATTTAGAATATTTTTGTAATCTCCCTTTTCACCTCCTTAATAGCAACAGCACTTGTGAAAAATTGCTGATCCGATTGGATCTTAATAAGAGCCTTACTGAACTCCATCGCGTCTGCCGCACGACCAACACTTGCAGCTGCAACGGTTACCAATTTAAGCGCATCCTCTTTTGCTTTCATCACTTCAATCCAGCACTTTCCTGACACATACAATTGTTGAGTAACGTTATGGTCGTACTCTTGTTTTATCTCGGTAATGATTGCAAACTGAATACTTTTTGCCGTCATACCTGGCTTGATTACTCGGTTCACAACCTGAACTGGGTCTGTTCTTTCAAGCAACAATAAGACACGTTCGTGAGCTTGCAACCGCACTGGTGTGGTGTACTTCAAGTTTTCTTTTTTAACCTCAGCAAAATGCCTTCTATTTTCTTGTTCCAGCATTTTACTAACCATCAAGTAAACAACTACTGCCACCACAATTGAAGGAACCGTGTATTTTAAAAGCTCTAAAAATTCTTCCATTTCAAGTTTATTTGTAGCTAATGTAAATCAAAATCATCTAAGCGGGATAAGGTTTTAAGAGTTTTCTTACATTTACTAAAACGTCAATAATCAATGGGAGAATCGAGTTTATCGCAAAGAGTGCAAAAAATGACAGAATCTGCGACGATTGCTATGAGTCAACGAAGCAGAGAAATGACCGAAAAAGGGCTTGACGTCATCAGCTTAAGTATTGGCCAACCAGACTTTGACACTCCCCAAATCATTAAAGATGCAGCAAAAACTGCTATTGATGAAAATTATTCGAAATACACACCTGTTGGTGGATTCCTAGCTTTGCGAAAAGCAATCTCCGAAAAACTAAAAAGAGAGAATAACCTTGATTATAACACCAATGAAATTTCGGTTTCCACGGGTGCAAAACAAGCCATTATCAATGTAATTTTAGCCTTACTAAACCCCGGAGACGAAGTCATTTTGCCTGCACCATTTTGGGTAAGCTACATGGAGCAAATTAAATTCGCAGGAGGTGTTCCTGTAATCCTACCTACTTCGATTGAAAATGATTTCAAAATCACGACCAAAGCACTATCCGAAAGCATTACCAACAAAACAAAACTCATAATTTACTCCTCCCCTTGTAATCCTTCTGGATCGGTGTATACAACCAAGGAACTAAACGACATAGCTAATGAAGTGTCTCAACATGAAAATGTATTCGTGTTATCCGACGAAATTTACGAATACATTAATTTCACGGACCAGGCAGTTAGCATAGCATCCTTTCCTATAATAAAAAACAAGGTGATTACAGTAAACGGTGTAGCTAAAGGATTCGCCATGACAGGCTGGAGAATTGGTTACGCAGCAGGACCTCAATGGCTTATTAAAGCTTGTAATAAGATTCAAGGACAATTTACTTCAGGAGCAAATTCCATTGCACAGCGTGCGTGTATCACAGCGTTGAATATGGGACAAAGTTTAAGCTTTGAAATGAAAACCCATTTTTTACGACGAAGGAACTTAATGCATGAATTACTTGAAGACATTCCGGGAATAAGAGTAAACAAACCCAAGGGAGCGTTTTACCTGTTCCCTGACGTATCAAATTATTTTGGAAAATCTTACGACAGCACGACCATCAATAACGCTGATGATTTATGTGAATTTATTTTGACTGATGGACTTGTAGCACTTGTCAGTGGTGATGCATTTGGCTCACCATCCTGTATTCGAATATCTTACGCCAGCGCCGACGAGGTTTTAGTTGAAGCCTGCGCTCGCATTAAAAAAAGCCTATCAAAACTTAGGAGCTAAAAACAATTAAACTAACTTCGTTGGGTGAAGAAAACAGTACTTATAGCAATGATTTTATTGAGTTTCAGTAGTGCTTATTCAGCTGAAAAACCCGTGACTAGAGAATGGTTTTACATCGCGGTAGCTCCTTCCTTTTCTATTGCAGACCAAGCCGCAGGATTAAACTTACGAGCAGGAATACCAATGCAAAACGGATTTTATTTTGTTTCACAGGCAAGTTACTTCCCAAATGAATTCGGCTATAAATACGAGGAATTTAGGTACGAATTCAACATTGAACTGACTGTATTTAGAGTGAAGAAATTTTCTGGGTACGGAACAGCTGGTTTAAATTTTGGTTACTGGAAAAGACAATTTACTACACTGTACCTAAACCCACCAAGCGAATATAAAACAGACAGAAGCATGCTTTTTGGAGGAGGCCTTAACTACACATTTAAACGACTTCAAGTTTTTGCCGACTACAAATTGTACCCTGAAATTTGGTCGCAACATGTAAGTCTGGGAATCAAACTTAATTTCTTTGCAAACAAAACTGTTAAGAATGCCTATTTCGATTACTTAAAAAAGAAAGGGAGGACGAAAACTATTGTCGAATAATTATGAATAATTTTGGTGCTCTTCTTTTGACTTCACTCATTATTATTACCTCTTCTTGCGTTGAAAAAAGAGATTTAAAAAGTAATATAGTTGTAGTCAGACTTGATGGATCACCTGGAGGAATACACCCTGTTAATGGGAATTCAGCAATGCAATCTCAAATTGATGCACTAACTCAAAAATCACTTTTCTCAATTGATTTAAGGACTGAAAAAACCATACCTTTTTTAATAGAAGAATTACCAACTGTTGATAGCACTGGATTAATATATACCTACACGCTAAAAAAAGGAGCTTATTGGGACAACAAAGAATTGCTGTCCATCGAAGATATAATATTTTCGACTAAGGTTCTTCTTTGTCCATTAACGAATAATCCTAGCTCACGACCAATATACGCTTCAATAATCGACTCAGTATATCGACATGAATATGATGAAACTAAATTTTATCTAAAAACTAAAATAAAACATGTAAATAATAGCGAAATATTAAGCCTTACTATTCTGCAAAAATCTCATTGGGACCCTAAAAGGATACTTAATGATTTATCATTCGAAAATGTACATTCTGCAAAATTCAAATCAACGATAATAATCGATGATTGGTTCAATTCATTTAATAGTTCGGACAATGCATACATACCAAAAAACATTGTTGGCCTAGGTCCTTATCAGGTTGAGCACTACAAAAAAGACAACTACATTTCGTTAATCCGAAAAACTGACTGGTGGGGAGACTCTTTGAGAGGACACGAATACGACAACTTCCCCGAAAAAATTATTTTTAAAATAATTAAGGACGACGCTGCTGCATACCTTGCTATCAAAAATCAAGAAATAGATTTCGCCGAGAAGGCAGGAGAAATTTCAAAACTACTCAAACTTCAAAAACTTGATTACTTTAATGAAAATTACAACAGTACTTTTAGTCCCAGCTACATCTACCGCTATATTGGACTAAATTGCAAACCGAATATAGACAAGCAGAAACCGCTCTTCGTTGACAAAAGAGTAAGAAAAGCAATGGCTCATTTAGTTAATGTACCTGATATCATGGACATCATTACTTACAGCAAATCTCAAAGACAAGCAAGTATTGTATCTCCTCTCAAAGCTTCATGCGATACCACTTTAAAATTTATTGAATTTGACGTCGAAAAAGCAAAAGTACTTCTAGCGGAAGCAGGATGGAAAGACACAGATAACGATCAAATTCTAGATAAAGTAATCAATGGCAAAAAGATTCAGTTCTCTTTCAAATTAAATTACATCTCAAGGGCGATTTACAAAGAGATTGCATTCATGATAAAAGAGTCCATGAAAAAGGCAGGTATTGATATGATTGCTAACCCATTAGACTTTAACACTCATTACAAAAATGCAGCTAACCATGAATTTGATGCAATGCTTGGAGGCTGGGGGGGCGGTTCCGGTTACTCTGACCCAACACAACTCTGGAGTACAGAGAGCTGGTCAAATAAGGGTTCAAATTTTTGTGGATTCGGAAACAGCTACTCTGATTCATTAATCTATAAGTCTAACACCACTCTAGATCCAGAAAAGCACTTAGAGGCATTCCGCAAACTTCAAAAATTAATTTACGAAGAACAACCATATATATTTTTATGGAGTGTATCGAGTCCAATGGTTACACATAAACGTTTTTCTGGAACAGATTTTTATCGATCCAAGCCATTTGTCTCATTAGGGAGTTTTAGATTGTCGACAAATTAAAATAAACGAAGCTGACATTGATTACTTCGTCAAGTAGTAGAAAAACTGTTCTAAATGATTCCTTTCTTTTGCAGTTCCTTACTCATTTCCAACTGTAATGATTTTGCAGCCTCACCAGCTTTTTGAGCAAAATCCTTGTTTGACGAAGCGTAAATGATTCCCCTTGATGAATTCACCAACAAACCTACCTCGTCATTCATTCCGTAATCCACCACGTCTTGAAGACTCCCTCCTTGTGCTCCTACACCAGGAACAAGCAAAAATGAATCAGGAACAATTGCCCTTACTTTTTTAAACAAGTCACCTCTGGTCGCCCCTACGACATACATCAAGTTCTCCTCACTACCCCAGAGTTTTGATGTTTCTAATACTTCTTCAAACAACATTTTTCCATTTGCCATTTCCTTGGTCTGAAAATCCATAGCACCCTTATTTGAGGTAAGCGCCAAAGAAATCACCCATTTCCCATTGTACTTTAAATACGGTGTAATCGAATCACTCCCCATATATGGAGACACAGTAATGGAGTCAAAATCGCAACGCTCAAAAAATGCTTTAGCATACATGTCGGAGGTATTCCCTATGTCCCCTCTTTTTGCATCCGCAATGGTGAAAATATTTTCAGGAATGTACTTTACAGTTTCCTCTAAAGTATCCCAGCCTTTACTTCCCATGGATTCATAAAAAGCAGTATTGGGTTTATACGCCACACAATAATCTTTGGTAGCATCAATGATTCGCTTATTGAATTCTAAAATTGGATTGTCGTACGACAACAAAAAATCAGGAATTTTATTGATGTCAGCGTCTAAACCAACGCACAAAAAAGATTGTTTTTCCTTTATTTGATTTGTCAATTCTTGCTTTGTCATCTTATGTATTGTCTTGTCAATTGTCTCGGCTATTATCTTATCTAGTGTCTTTCGATGACCTTTGTTGATTATTCTTGCTCAGCTCCTTCTTTCATTCTTTCAGCTGTTTCTGCCATTTTTAAAGCATCTATCATATCCTGAATGTCACCATTCATAAAAGCCGATAAATTGTACATTGTTTTTCCTATTCTGTGGTCGGTGATCCTACCTTGAGGATAATTGTAAGTCCTAATTTTTGCAGACCTGTCACCGCTTGAGACCAAGGATTTCCTATGAGCATCTCTCTCCGCATTTGCTCTCTCCACTTCCGCTTGATAAATCCTACTTCTCAACACTTTCAATGCCTTGTCATAATTTTGATGCTGCGACCTTCCGTCTTGACATTCCACCACCGTATTCGTTGGGATATGCGTTAAACGTACCGCCGATTCAGTTTTATTCACATGCTGACCTCCAGCTCCAGAAGATCTAAAAGTATCTTTCCGAATGTCTGCATTGTTAATCACCACATCAACCTCTTCTGCTTCAGGCATTACTGCTATAGTAATTGCTGAAGTATGCACTCTCCCTTGTGATTCTGTATCAGGAACCCGTTGAACCCTGTGTACTCCTGATTCAAATTTCAAAATACCATAGGCATCGTCACCTGAAACACTGATTGATATTTCTCGATAACCTCCTGTAGTCCCCTCATTGGAATTAATCAATTCAGCTTTTAAGCCCGTTGTTTTGAAAAACATGGTGAACATCCTGTAAATATCCTCCACAAACAAGCAAGCTTCGTCTCCTCCTGTTCCTGCGCGCAATTCCATAATGACATTCTTGTCGTCTTGAGGGTCTTTAGGAATTAACAATACTTTAATTTCTTCTTCCAGTTCTGCCTTTCTTGGAATCAATTCATCCAGTTCCATCTTGACCATTTCACGCATTTCCTGATCCTCTTCACCTTTTAACATCACCTTAGAGGATTCAATGTTATCCAAAACTAACTTGTAGTTTTTATACGCCTCCACCACTGGCTCAAGTTCACGATAGCTTTTACTGAATTCTACGTATTTTTTTTGGTCAGAAACCACATCTGGCAAACTCAATTTTTCACCAAGTTCCTCAAATTTAATTTTTAACGCGTGTAATTTATCTAGCATTTTACTGTTCCGACTTCTTATTTTTTAATACACAAACTCTCCAAACTGAGAGTTAATCGTCAATTTATTTCCTTTGTTACTCTCTACTCTTCCTATTATTTTAGCGTCCACATTAAAGGACTTAGACACCTCAATAATGTCCTTCGCATATTTTTCAGGTAAATACACTTCCATCCTGTGCCCCATGTTGAATACCTTGTACATTTCTTGCCAATCAGTATTAGACTCCTCTTGAATCATTTTAAACAACGGTGGCAATTCGAATAAATCATCCTTTATAATGTGTACGTCTTCACTGAAATGTAACACTTTAGTTTGCGCTCCACCACTACAATGAACTATTCCGTGAATCACCTTACGGTAGTTTTTCAATATTTTAATGATGATCGGAGCATATGTCCTTGTTGGAGATAACACCAGTTGACCAGCATTTACATCTAGTCCATCCACTTTGTCAAGTAACTGTTTTGATCCTGAATAAATCAGATCCTCTGGTACATTTGGATCAAAGCTTTCCGGGTATTTTTTCGCCAAATACTTCGAAAATACATCATGTCGTGCACTGGTTAAACCGTTGCTTCCCATTCCTCCATTATATTCCGACTCGTAACTTGCTTGCCCAAACGATTCAAATCCTACAATCACATCACCTCCTTGGATGTTATGGTTGGAGATTACATCTTTTCTTTTCATTCGTGCTGTCACGGTGGAATCCACAATGATGGTACGCACTAAATCACCCACGTCAGCTGTTTCTCCACCAGTAGAATGGATGTTAAACCCGTTGTCTCGTAGGTTTTCTAACACTTCTTCTGTTCCATTAATAATGGCCGAGATCACCTCTCCTGGCACTTTCATCTTATTCCGACCAATGGTGGATGAAAGTAGCACATTATCAATAGCACCTACACAAAGTAAATCGTCCGTGTTCATGATGACGGCATCTTGAGCAATCCCTTTCCAAACAGATAAATCCCCTGTTTCCTTCCAGTACATGTACGCTAAGGATGATTTAGTTCCTGCTCCATCAGCATGCATTATTACGCAATGGTCTTCGCTTCCAGTTAATAAGTCAGGGACAATTTTACAAAAGGCACGAGGAAACAAACCTTTGTCAATGTTTTTAATGGCTGCATGCACATCCTCTTTTGATGCGGAGACACCTCGTAAGTCGTATCTAGATTCTGATTTCATTAACCTGATGATGTATTGATGTAAAAAAAGCACCCCTATTTCCAGGAGTGCTTTTGCTTATAATATTTGAATACCTAGTTGTCTTCAGCTGGAGCTTCTTCGCCTTCAGTTTTAGTCCCGTAATCCGTTCTTAAAACTTTAAATTCAGTACGCCTGTTCATTTGGTTGGCAACCTCGAATTTATTGCTGTCTTTGTTTTTAAGCGGCTTGATGTAACTTTCTTTCAAGACTGTTCCTGTTGGAAACATACCTTGTTGTGCAGGAGTTAACATTCGAAACACAGTAGAATCTATTGTTTTCGGTACGTCTTCCCCGTATCCTTTAGCTTCCATCCTGTCTTTAGCAATACCATTTTTAGCAATAAAGTTCACAGCCGACTGAGCCCTTCTTTGTGCTAAGTTTTTGTTGTACTCATCTCCCCCACGGTAATCAGTATGTGATCCTAATTCGATAGTAATGGTTGGATTATCTTTCATGGTAGTAATTAGACCCTGCAGTTTGTTTTTTGCATCCTTTGTCAAGGTAGCTTGCGCGTAATCATACACAATGTTTGGTAACTCAATTCCTCTAACTGGAATTTTCTCCATACATAAGTCTTGAACAAAAGTTTTAGAATCTTCTATCCCAACTACATCAATGGTTTTTTTATCCGATGCAAAAAATGCTAGTTTTTCAGTTCCGAACTTATTAGTTGTCACTGAATCAGACGAAGCCATCAAAGTATACATCAACCCCAACTCTAGTTTAAACTTGTACTTACCATCAGCATCTGTGATAGCCTCTAAGTTTTTACCATTGCTAGCTTTAAGTAATACTTTCGAGTTTGCAATAGGCCCACCTGCACAATCAGCAACTACACCTTCCACAAACACTTCTGCTTTTGGTAAAACGAACGACCAAATATCAGTCAACCCTTTACTTCCTGCTCTGTTCGAAGAAATAAATCCTCTTTCAAGGTCACCCTCAAAAATAATTGATGCATCATCAGCAGACGAATTCAAAGGGTATTTTAAGTTGGTCACCGGCCCATAACCTTTTTCTTCCTTAGCAGACTTGAATAAATCAAAACCTCCCATTCCAACATGACCGTTGGACGAAAAGTACAAAGTACCGTCGGCGTGAATGTAAGGATACAATTCATGACCTGGGGTGTTAATTTCAGGACCTAAATTTTTAGGGTTAATAAATTTCTTTTCCTTTTTATCCCAAGTACTTACCCAAATATCATATCCACCTTGACCACCTTTCATATTGGATACAAAATAAAGCTTACTGTCATCAGGTGTAATGAATGGATGAGAATTTACTGTAGCAGAACTGTCATCAAATAAAACTAATTTTAAAGGAGCTCCGTAACCTTGACCCTTTTTAGTTGCTTTATAAATATCACAACCTTTGGTTTCTTTTTCGTGATTTTCACATCTTGTAAAATAAAGTGTACTGCACTTTTTGTTTAACGAAGGTGAACCTTCAGCAAAATTAGTGTTGATTGGATCTGGTAATAATGTCGGAGAATCCCATTGTCCAGTTTTCCTGTCCACTTTACTTGTGTACAAATCAGGAAATGCTTCTCCACTTACATCTGTCTCTCCACTTCCTGTTCCTCCAGGCCGATACGATTGAAAAATCAATTCATTCCTTTTTTTGCTAGAATAAGCTGGAATCGCATCGTTATATTTCGTATTCAATTGCTTCACATTCTCCACAATGTACCTAGTTGGTTTAGCAATCCATTTTAATGCTAGCTGACATGATTTCGCCCCTTTCACTCCAGATTTGTCCTCTGGAACTTTCTCTTGGTATGTCATGTAGTACCCCATAGCCTCGTCATACATTTCCATTTTTTTCAATGAATTAGCCAGCCTCAAGTAAAGCTTAGGCTTAGAATCGGCAAAGCTACCTCCTTTATTAACTACTTTTTTGTACCAATTTACTGCATTTTTCATGTCACGAGTTTTCTCGTATGACTGAGCAATTCTATATGTTATAAGCTTTTTAAGCTCTTTGTCCTTTTCTTTTTTAAGGGCTACTTTGTAGTTGTCAATAGCAGCAAACCAATATTGTTTCTCAAAAGCCTCGTTCCCTTTTACGGTAAATTTATTTTGTGCAGACACTGTAAAAGTTAAAAGTGTAAGTGCGACGATAAGGGTTGTTCTAAATATAGTCATTGTATAAATTTTAGATATTTTAACGCAGCTTAAAAGTAACAATAATTTTAAGTATATAAAATGTATATCTTAGAAAGTTTACTGACATTAAAGGTAAATAGTCGTTGAAACTCAGTTATTCAACTGTACAAACTGCAATTTTAACGTAAAAAAAGCATGGTCACGTATAGCAAATAAAAGAGGACCAAAAGCAGTCCTTTCCACCTGTTTAATTTGCGCTTAATAAGCATCAGTATTACCAGAAAAACGACAATGAGTAACATCCATTTAATGTCCGTATCAAAAATAGACTGAGTCAAAGGCACCGGACTTAATATAGCTGTTATTCCTAGCACCGAAAAGATGTTGAAAATATTTGACCCCATCAGGTTCCCTAAAGCCAAATCCGTTTGTCCCCTATAAGCAGCTATCCCACTCGTTACTAATTCGGGAACAGAGGTGCCGAAAGCCAGTACAGTCACCCCTATTACAAAAGGACTTACTCCAAAGGAAGTCGCAATGTTTGTTGCGGAAGTCACCAACCACCCTGAACCAAAAGCCAAACCTGTTATCCCCAACACAATGAATATTATGTTCATTCCTGTAGATTTTTGATTTGCTGGGTCAACCTCGGGATCCACCATGTCGTCTTCTTTGTTTCTCATGGAGCTTGTAATCATGTACCCCGTGAACAAAATCAGCATGGAGAATAAAACTATACCCTCTCCTCTTGTCACCACTAAATCCATCATGAAATACGTTGCGAGCAACGAAGCACCCATCAAAATAGGCCAGTACCTAACTAAACTAACCCTAGCTACAGCCACAGGCGCAATAATTGCCGTGACGCCAAGCACTAAACTTAAGTTGGCAATATTGGACCCAACTACATTTCCTACAGACATAAGGTTGTGACGCTCACCATTTGTTGAAACACCTTCTTGAAAAACAGCTTTGATACTGACAAGTAATTCAGGGACAGAAGTACCAAAAGAAACAATGGTCATCCCAATAGTCAGGGCCGACATACCTAATCTAAACGCTAGTCCAACCGAGCCTTTAACCAGGAGTTCACCACCAATAATCAAGGCAGCAAAACCAAGCAGCAGGATTAAGTAATCCATCTACGTGTTGTCGTTTTTGGTAATGTTGATGCTGTCTTTGAGATCGTCACGTATTTTTTTGAATTCTTTAGCACCAGAAGATACATCTTTGGTTACCTCCTTTTGAATGTCACTTGTGGCGTTTTTTATTTCCCTAATTCCTTTACCTAATCCCCTGGCTAATTCCGGAATTTTTTTAGCGCCAAACAACATCAATACAGCAACCAATATAAAAATGATTTCGCCACCGCTTGGAGATAAAAAGACTAAACTCATTTGTTATTCACTTGAAAATTAAGCTTCTTTTTTTTCTAGCGCTTTGTTTAAATCAACATAAACTGGAGCTGCAATACATAGTGAAGAATAAGTTCCTACTACGACACCAACTAATAATGCAAAAGCAAACCCTTGAATGGATTCTCCTCCGAAAAACAAAATAGCTAACAACACTACAACAATTGTAATGGAAGTGTTAAAGGTCCTAGAAAGTGTACTATTCAATGCTCCATTCACTACTTCACCAAGAGGTTTTACCTTTCTTGAAGGAAGCGTTTCTCTGATCCTATCAAATACAACCACTGTATCATTGATTGAATAACCAACCACAGTTAAGATTGCAGCAATAAACGCTTGGTTTATCTCCAAGGAGAAAGGTAACACTCCCCAAAAGATAGAGAACAAAGACAATACGATTAACACATCGTGAAAAATTGCAACAAGCGCTCCCACTCCAAATGCAAGCTTTCGGAACCTCACAGCCACGTATAAGAAAATAGCAAGTAAAGCAATAATGATGGATGTAAACGCTGAATCTATGATGTCATCCGCAATGGATGGCCCTACAGAATATGACTGCATTAAACCAACTGTTTTATCGTCCTCCTGACTACTGAACTGCTCATAGGTTGTTCCAGCTGCAAAGAACCCCGACAACCCTTTAAAAAGTGTCTGCTCAACTTTTACACCAGCATCTTTCCCCTGATCATTGTACAAATACTTTGTTGTGATCGCAATTTTACTTTCATCTCCAAAAGTTTTCACCTCTGGTGACAACTGATTTCCATTTTCATCAAGAAAAACCGCAGCCAACGCCTGACGCACCTCGTCTTCATCCACCGCATTGTCAAACTGAATCTTGTAAGTTCTACCACCAGTAAAATCCGTTCCTAAATCAAAGTTTTTTGTGAAAATTGAACCTATTCCAATAGCAATCACTATCAGTGAACCAATATAAAACTTGTTCTTGTTTGGTAAAAACTTAATGCCAAGGTTGGTAAATAGTTTCTCCGTCACCTTATTACTAAAATTGATTTTCTTGTCTTTCACTAACAAAGTGTTAAAAATTAACCTTGTGATGAAAATCGCTGAAAACAAAGAAAACAAAATACCAATTACAAGTACTTGAGCAAAACTCTCAATTACACCTGTTCCGAAGTACCATAAAATTACACCAGTAATTAAAGTCGTAATGTTGGCATCCAAGATAGCAGTGTAAGATTTTTTGTAACCATCGGAAATGGCCGTCTTAATGCCTTTACCTCCTCGGAGTTCCTCTCTAATTCTTTCATAGATAAGTACGTTGGCATCCACTGACATACCAACAGTCAACACAATACCAGCTAATCCAGGAAGCGTCAACGACAATGTAGGTGCAGCAGCTAAGGCTCCAATAATAAAAAAGATGTTGGCAATCAAAGCAATGTTGGCAACCCAACCTGCGGTGCTGTAATAATACATCATATATAAAAGCACAACAAGCAATGCCACAGCAAAAGACATGAATCCAGAAGATATTGCTTGACTACCCAATGATGGACCTACAAACGACTCCTCTACAATTTTTGCTGGCGCTGGAAACTTACCCGCACTCAATACGTTAGCTAAATCCGTGTTCCAATGTTGGCTGTCATTACCTCCACCAGAAATTACTGTGGAACCAGAGTTAATTACCGAACTTGCTACAGGAGCAGAAAATATAATTCCATCTAAAACAATGGCGATTGGCTTTCTTTCTTCAAATGATTTTTTAGTGATTTGTTCCCAAGTGCTCACTTCGCTTGCTTTGAAATCAAGGTATACAACCTTACCTCCATTTTGCATGTCATAGTCAGCACGAGCGTACTTAATGATGTCTCCATCCATTAAAGGCTTGCCATACCTGTTTGCTTTCAACAAATAAAACCTAATAAAACTTCCTTGCTCGTTTGTCTGAACAGTTGATTCCCAAGCAATGGTCGAGTTTCTTGGTAAAAACTTGGACATCCTTTCTGAGCTTAAAAACTCAGTGACTCTTTTTTTATCTCCTACCGCTACTGGTACTGAATAATCATAACCAGCAAGCAATATATCGCGAAATGGATTCCTAAATTGATTTTCATCAATGGACTCTAAATCATTGTCCAATTCTTCAAGATCAGCAGTATTAGCCAATGAATCGTCATCCTTCGCTTTTTCAACTTCTTCATTTTGACCCTCC
>JBLIAZ010000017.1:0-20807 GCA_047631875.1 Saprospiraceae bacterium | reverse complement strand
GTTTTTGGATTGTCGAACGACACAAAAGTTCACGCCGAATGGGCTGCATGGGTTAATGGCACGGCGGTGCGAGAACTTGATTACCATGATACTTTTTTAGCTGCTGATTACTCTCATCCAGGGGATAACATACCTCCTATATTAGCTGTCGCTCAACAATTAGGTAAAACAGGAGCGGACGTGTTAAGAGGAATTGTCGTGGCTTATGAAATACATGTCAACTTAGTGAAGGCCATTTGCTTACACGAACATAAAATTGACCACATTGCTCACCTTTGTCCAGCTCAAGCGGCAGGAATCGGGGCGATGTTAGGATTAGACACAGAAACAATTTATCAAGCAATTCAACAAGCCTTGCATGTATCAGTGTCTACTCGTCAATCAAGAAAAGGAGCCATTTCAGGGTGGAAAGCGTATGCACCAGCTCATGCAGGGAAGTTAGCTATTGAAGCTGTGGACAGGGCCATGCGTGGAGAAACTAGTCCTTCTCCAATTTATGAAGGCGAAGACTCGGTAATTGCTTGGATACTGGATGGGCCTGATGCAAGTTATCAAGTTCCATTACCGGATGAAAACAGCGAATACAAAGCAATATTGGAAACCTATACTAAGGAGCATTCAGCGGAGTACCAAAGCCAAGCTTTGATTGATTTGGCCTTTAAAATGGGAAATCGAATGGGCGATAAAATATCAGATTTTAACGAGGTCAAAAGCATTTTGATTGAAACCAGTCATCACACTCATTACGTCATTGGGACTGGGGCAAATGACCCTCAAAAAATGGATCCTAAATCCAGTAGAGAAACCCTGGACCACAGCATTATGTACATTTTTACTGTGGCACTTCAGGATGGAAAATGGCACCATGAACACAGTTATTCTCCTCAAAGAGCCCAGCGAGAAGACACTGTGGCGTTGTGGCAAAAAATCACCACTATCGAAGACGAAAAATGGACAAAATTGTACCACCATACCGATCCTAATAAAAAAGCATTTGGTGCAAAAGTCATCATTACTTTGGACAACGGCACTCAAATCATGGACGAAATAGAAAGAGCAAATGCTCACCCGGGAGGAGCAAGACCATTTGTTCGAGCAAATTACCTAGATAAATTCACTACCTTAACTAAGGACATTTTAAGTGTGGAGGAAAGCGACCGTTTTTTGAGCTTAGTAAGCAGGTTAAAAGACCTCACTGCGGACGAAGTAAAACAACTTAACCTGCAAGTGGATTTGAATTGGCTAAAGGAATCAAAAGCAAATGACAGGGGAATATTTTAGACATTAATGATGAATAGAAACAACCAAGAAATAAGATTACAATTTAAAAAGTCTTTAAACAGCGGGGTGACTCAGCAATTCCCAGGAGCTTTTAATGCGATGGTTGGAATGCTCATTGAGGAGCATCATTTTGACGGTGTTTACTGTTCGGGAGCAGTTGCGTCGAACAGTTTAGGACTTTCTGACACTGGCCTTACCACGCTTTCCCAAGTAAGTTTATTTGTTCAGCAAATCGTTGATAAAACAAACTTACCTGTGGTTGCCGATGCTGATACCGGTTTTGAAAATGTGGCTCAAACCACCCAAGAATTTGAAAAAATTGGTTGTGCAGGAATTCACTTGGAGGACCAAGTTGATGCTAAGTTATGTGGCCATTTAGATGGCAAACAATTGGTAAGTACGACGGAAATGGTGGGAAAAGTAAGGGAGGCGGTAAAAGCCAAAATAGATTCAAATTTTCAAATCATTGCCCGAACAGATGCCAAATCAGTTGAGGGAATTGATGCTGCAATTGATCGAGCAAAAGCTTATGTTGATGCTGGAGCTGATGTGATTTTTCCTGAAGCGTTGCACAATGAAAAAGAAATGGAATTATTCAGAAAAGCCATTGATGTTCCTTTACTGAGCAACATGACTGAGTTTGGCAAAACTGAACTCCTGACTTTAAACCAAATTCAAAACTTAGGTTATAACATGGTAATATATCCAGTTTCTATGCAGCGTTTAGCAATGATGGCTGTGGAAAAAGGTTTGGAAAGCATCAAAAGCTCAGGCAGTCAAAAAGAAATTATTGAGGACATGCAAACTAGAAAAAGGTTGTATGAAGTACTTGGATATAAAAAGTAGTTAAAATTTAAAACATGAAAGCACCAAAAGGATTAGAAGGAGTAATTGTAGACACCACTAGCATTTCAAATGTAAATGCTGAATTAAGTCAACTTTTTTACCGAGGCGAAGAGGTGTCTGCGCTTTCTGAAAGCAAAAGTTTTGATGAAGTTGCACATTTATTAGTTTACGACAAGCTTCCAAATACAGAAGAATTAGAAGCGTTTCAGGCAAAAGAAAAGAGCGGAAGAACATTAAATGAGACGACCATTCAGTTGATTCTTTCGTTGAAAGACGCGCATCCGATGGATGCGTTGAGATCAGCAGTAAGTGTTGTTGGAGCACTTGATCATGCTCGTGCTTTTGATAATTCTTCAGAAACCAACTTCGATAAATTTCTGACATTATATGCAAAAATACCTACCATCATTGCACTTCACTACCGGACGTCTTTAGGTTTAAAACCCATAAATCCCGATTTGGATCTATCCCGAAGTGAGAATTTTTTTAACATGTGCTTTGGAAAACTTCCCTCTAAAGAAGTGCTCAAAGGCTTTGAAGTTTCTATGACTTTATATGCGGAGCATAGTTTTAACGCTTCCACCTTTTCGGCCAGAGTAATTACCTCAACCACCTCGGACATGTATTCAGCAGTAACTGGTGCCATTGGTGCGTTGAAAGGTCCTTTGCATGGCGGAGCTAATGAGCAGGTGATGTATGTTTTGCAAGAGTTGGAAAAAGAAGACAACGTCAGCGAATGGCTTGAAAAGCAGTTAAAAGCAAAACGAAAAATCATGGGATTTGGTCATCGCGTGTACAAAAATGGAGATTCACGGGTTCCGACTATGCAAAAACACATGGAACAACTTGCTGCTGGAGGAGGCTTTGAAAACTTACTTGCCAACCAAAAAAAACTCGCCGAGCTCATGAAAAATCAAAAGGGAATTTTACCCAATTTAGATTATCCCGCTGGGCCATCATATTACATGATGGGCTTTGATATTCCTACTTTCACTCCGATTTTTGTAATGAGTAGAATTGTGGGGTGGAGTGCTCACATCATGGAGCAAACTGCCAACAACAGGATCATAAGACCTTTGAGTGAGTACATTGGAAAGTAAGGAAGAAGTACCTTGCTACAAACAAGTTTTTTAGAGTTGAAGTGGAGTTGTGATAACAAACTTGAATGCAGCTTGTTTTTACTAGCGTGGCTAAATTAATAACTTACCCAAGAATAAGACTCTTCCAGCATTTCACCTATCTGCTTAGCCTGTCTTCCTCCATCTTCTGCATATTTTTTCGCTTCACGGAGCCATTTCTCAAGTTTCCGCTTGTTTTTTTTGGCGTAAAAATGATACGCCAAGTTCAAAGCCATTTGAGCTCTTGGTGGATTAATTTTACATCTTTTAATTCCTTGTCCCGCTGATTTTTCGGCCTCAGGTATTTTCCCTAACTGCAGTTGGGCATGTGCTAACTCCTCGTACAACCTGTAAGCTTTAGGTTCAAGCTTAATGGCTATTTGTAAAGGATCAATAGCTTTTTTGTACATTTTCAGGGCGTTGTACGTTATCGCTAGTTGCAGCCTTAAGTTTTTGTAATCTGGGTTAGTTCTGTAAGCCTGTTCTAAAGGAATTTTTGCTTTTAAATATTCTCCTCGCCTGTTGTGGACCAGTCCTTCTGTGTACAGTACAAATACATTTTTGTTTTCAACGCTGTCTTTTTTCTCGTACCAAGCTGGGAAGGTGCTTATTTTTAATTCAGTGAACTTATCGTAAGGAATGAGTGCCACCGAATCTAATGAACTCCCTAAATTAGGACGTGGATCAATGTCTTTTCCATATACTCTATTAAATAAAGTGTCGTCTTTAAGCATAAACGCTCCTTCCATCCTGAAGGTCAGTCCATCTCCCACATCAAAAATGAACCCAAATTGGTAACTGCCATCTCCTAATTGCGGACAAATGACCCATCGTTCTTCACAGTCTTCTACTGTCCTGTCGAAAAAAAATTCTTTTTTAGAAAAAGCGAACAATTGCAACCCTAACATGAGAGCTAAAAAAAGATATTGGGACTTATTTTTCATTTACAAGCAGTAAACATACGAAAAAATGTGATGCGAGGGCAGCAAAGTAACCTTGCTGCCCTCGAATCAAGGTAAAAGCATCTTTTTTATGGAATTATAATTTATAACAAGTGATATTACTTGGTTTACATTATGTAAATGACAAAAGCATTAAAAATTAACCTTCTTCGTTAAATATTTAGGACAATAGGAGGTCTTCCTGTACAGTGCTGTACTTACATTTTGCTTACTTTTGAGAATTATTAATTAATTGAAAACAAATGGAAGAATTCAGCATTGACGGAAAAGAATACATTGAACTGAACAGGGTCATCAAGTACATTTCTTGGGTGGAATCAGGCGGCGCGGCAAACGCTACGATTGCAGACGGACAAGTGAAAGTAAATGGTGTGAAAGAGTTCAGAAAAAGAAATAAATTACGCGTTGGAGATGTCATTAAATTCAATGGGAAATCCTGTAAAATCATTGAATAGATTTCATCAATCATTTCATATTTTATTTAGACTATAAATAAGTTGTGGCAGTACCATATTTTAGGTAGTTTTGTCCTTGTTTAGAATAAGTCTAAATTATAAAAAGCTATGATATCAGTAAGTGAAAATGCTAAAAAGCAGGTTCTTAGTCTAATAGGAACGGAGGGTTATCCAATAGATAGTTTTGTGCGAGTGGGTGTAAAAAGTGGTGGATGTTCCGGACTTTCGTATGAATTGGATTTTGATACCAAACTAAAAGAGAATGACAAAGTTTTTGAGGATAATGGAGTGAAAGTGGTGGTGGACAAAAAAAGCATGTTGTATTTAGTGGGAACAACTCTCGAGTACGAAGGAGGATTAAACGGGAAAGGATTTTCTTTTGTAAATCCAAATGCCTCACGAACATGTGGTTGTGGGGAAAGTTTTGCGGTTTAAATTAACAACTATTTTACCCAATGTCAAAAGAAGATAAGATTATAAAAGACGCTACGACTTCCGACTACAAGTATGGATGGACTACGGATATTGAAAGTGAGGTGGCGGAAAAAGGGTTGAGCGAGGATACTGTTCGTATGATTTCGGCAAAAAAGAACGAACCAGAATGGTTGTTGGAGTGGAGGTTAAAAGCCTTTAAATTGTGGCTTACTTTGGAAGAGCCTGATTGGGCTAAGGTGAACTACCCAAAAATTGACTTTCAAGACATCATATATTACGCAGCTCCAAAGCCAAAAAAGGTATTGGATAGTTTGGATGAAGTGGATCCGGAATTGTTAGCTACGTTCAAAAAATTAGGTGTTCCAATTGACGAGCAAAAGCTAATGACAGGTGTTGCAGTAGACATCGTTATGGATTCCGTTTCGGTAAAAACAACCTTTACTAAAAAACTGGCTGAGTTAGGTGTAATATTCTGCTCGTTCAGCGAAGCGGTTCAAAACCACCCCGAACTAATTAAAAAATATTTAGGCTCTGTGGTTCCACAGGCTGACAATTATTATTCAGCTTTAAATTCAGCTGTGTTTTCTGATGGATCGTTTTGTTACATTCCAAAAGGAACAAGATGTCCGATGGAATTGTCTACTTATTTCCGAATAAACGAAGCGAATACTGGTCAGTTTGAAAGGACGTTGATCATCGCCGACGATAACTCTTATGTTAGTTATTTGGAAGGATGTACAGCTCCGCAACGTGATGAGAATCAATTGCACGCTGCTGTGGTAGAAATTGTGGTGATGGACAATGCGGAGGTGAAATATTCCACTGTTCAAAACTGGTATCCCGGAGACAAAAAAGGAAAAGGAGGAATTTTCAATTTTGTAACTAAAAGAGGGATTTGTGCAGGAGTCAATAGTAAACTTTCATGGACACAAGTGGAAACAGGGTCGGCTGTTACTTGGAAATATCCATCGTGTATTTTAAAAGGAGATGGTAGTGTGGGTGAGTTTTTTAGTGTGGCGGTGACTAACAATCACCAACAGGCTGACACGGGAACTAAAATGATTCACATTGGGAAAAACACTAAAAGCACCATTGTTTCAAAAGGAATTTCAGCAGGAAAAAGTCAAAACTCGTACAGAGGTTTGGTTAAAATTTCAAAGGGAGCTACCAATGCAAGGAACTTCTCGCAATGTGATTCCTTGTTGATTGGGAACAAATGTGGAGCACATACTTTTCCATACATTGAATGTCAAAATTCAGGAGCTCAAATAGAGCACGAAGCAACGACTTCAAAAATTGGAGAGGACCAGTTGTTTTACTGTAATCAAAGGGGAATTAAAACAGACAAAGCCATTGGTTTAATAGTAAACGGATTTTGTAAAAATGTGATGGATAATTTACCAATGGAATTTGCGGTAGAGGCAAGAAAATTATTAGAAATAAGCCTAGAAGGCTCAGTAGGATAAGATAAACGAAGATTATGTTAAGTATAAAAGGATTAAAAGCAGAGATCAACGGAAAGACAATATTGAAAGGTTTGAACCTGGATGTTAAAGCTGGAGAAATACATGCCATCATGGGACCAAATGGTTCCGGTAAAAGTACTTTGGCTTCGGTGTTGGCTGGAAGAGAAGAATACGATGTAACCGGAGGAAGCGCGACATACAACGGAAAAGATTTATTGGATTTAGCCCCTGAGGAAAGGGCAGGTGAGGGTGTGTTTTTGGCTTTTCAATATCCAGTTGAAATCCCGGGAGTAAGTAACATTAACTTCATTAAAACGGCTGTGAATGAAGTGCGAGAGTACAGAGGTGAAGAACCTTTGCCAACCAAGGACTTCATGAAGTTATTAAAAACGAACCAAAAATTGGTAGAGCTTGATGGTAAGCTTGCTCACCGTTCAGTAAACGAAGGGTTTTCAGGAGGTGAAAAAAAGCGAAATGAAATTTTTCAGATGGCGATGTTAAATCCTCAGTTGGGAATTTTAGATGAAACAGATTCAGGACTAGACATTGACGCTTTAAGAGTAGTTGCCAATGGTGTAAATACATTAAAGTCTGCTGACAATGCGTTTGTCGTTGTGACTCATTATCAACGTTTGTTAGACTACATCGTGCCTGATTTTGTACATGTGTTGTATGATGGCAGAATCGTAAAAACTGGAGATAAATCATTGGCTTTGGAATTAGAGGAAAAAGGTTATGATTGGATC
Organism: Saprospiraceae bacterium; assembly: GCA_047631875.1. Lineage (GTDB taxonomy): Bacteria > Bacteroidota > Bacteroidia > Flavobacteriales_C > JBLIAZ01. Next base: position 13,498 of record JBLIAZ010000017.1, on the reverse strand, counting down.
ATCAAGGAAATAGAAACCATCGAAGCATAACTAAGACATTACAAAAAGAGCTATGGCAACATTAGTACTAAGTGATAAGGATAAGTTTTTGCTCAACATGGAAGGTCAAGACTTTTCCCAAGAGGCAAAAACATTCATCAAATTAAGAGAGCGAGGTTTTGAAAGATTAAAAAACCAAGAGTTTCCAACCAAGCAGCAAGAGGATTGGAAATATACTTCGGTAAGGGACATTGCAAAAAGTGAGTTTCGTCCGCAAAGCCCTATCAACTTATCGTTGGTTCAAGTAAAGGAGCATTACATTCCTGGACTGAATGCGATTACTTTGGTTTTTGTAAATGGTTTTTACCAGGAACAACTGTCAGCAGTTCCTGAAAAACTGCAGGAAGGATTGCTCGTTAAAAATTTGAACGAAGCTAAAAAGAAGCACATTAAATTGGTTGAACCTCACATGGGTGTGGTTGCAAACAATCCTGATTTGTTCTTTAGCAACATCAATGCTGCATATTCTCAAGATGGTGGTTTTGTACATGTTAAAAAAGACGTTACAGTAACAACTCCCATTCACTTTTTACATTTGACAGAAGGGGACCAAGTGAGTTCTCAACCGAGGAATTTGTTGGTTGCTGAGGCTAATTCGTCTATAAAAGTAGTAACCACTTATGAAACTTTAAGTTCTGAAAGTTCTTTCACCAATGCGGTAACGGAAGTTTTTGTGGGTGAGGGAGCAACTGTTTGTTTGGATAAAATTCAAAACGAGCACGACAAGGCTTACAACATGTCTTTCGAACAGGCGAACGTAGCTGCGAATGGTACTTTTACCATCAACACTGTTCCTGTTGGAGGGAAGATAATCAGGAACAACGTTAACATTACTTTGGAAGGGGCAGGAGGCGAAGGAAATTTGTACGGCATGGTTTGCTTGAACGGAGACATGCATGTGGACAATCAAACATACGTGGACCACGTGGCTCCAAATTGTGATTCTAACGAATTTTACAAATCGGTGGTGAACGACCACGCCGTGAACGTGTTTAACGGAAAAATAATGGTACGAAAAGCAGCTCAAAAAACGAATGCTTTTCAACGTAATGCCAATATATTACAATCGGACAATGGCAAAATAAATGCTAAACCGCAGTTGGAAATATATGCTGATGATGTAAAGTGCAGCCATGGTTGCACCATTGGTCAGTTTGACAAAGAAGCTTTGTTTTACCTCCGTTCAAGAGGCATCAAAGAGTCTTCAGCTAAAAAAGTACTGATGGAAGCCTTTGCAGACGAGGTATTAGACAACATTCAACTAGAGCCTGTAAGAGAATATGCAAAGGGCTTAATTCACAAGAATTTTTCAAGTTTAGCAGAGTAAACACAATGTCGTACTTTCAAAAATTAAGAGAGGATTTCCCGCTTTTGCAACAGCAAGTAAACGGTAAAGATTTGGTGTATTTTGACAACGGTGCAACTGCTCAAAAGCCTCAAATTGTGCTGGATGAAATCACCCATTATTACACAAAATTGAATGCCAATATTCACAGAGGTGTTCACACTTTAAGTCAGGAAGCAACAAGCAAATACGAGGAAGCACGAAAAAAAATACAAGCTTATTTGAACGCTGAGTTTGAAGAGGAAATCATTTTCACTAAAGGAACAACCGATGGAATCAATTTAGTTGCCAATGGTTTTTCAAGAGGAGTTTTAAAAGAGGGTGATGAGGTAATAATTTCGGCAATGGAACATCATTCTAACATTGTTCCTTGGCAAATGGCTTGCGAATATTCAGGGGCTGTGTTAAAGGTAATTCCAATTTCGGATGAAGGAGAATTGTTGATAGAGGATTACAAAAATTTGTTGAATGACAAAACAAAATTGGTTGCAATTACCCATGTTTCAAACACTTTGGGGACCATCAATCCAGTGAAAGAAATCATAGCTTTAGCTCATCAAAACGGTACGCCGGTTCTTATTGACGGAGCGCAAAGTGTACCTCACATGAGGGTTGATGTCCGTAATTTAGACGCTGATTTTTACACTTTTTCAGCTCATAAAATGTACGGACCTACTGGAGTTGGGATTTTATATGGCAAAAAAGAATGGTTAAATAAGTTACCTCCCTATCAAGGAGGAGGAGACATGATTAAAGCTGTCACTTTCGAAAAAACGACTTACAACGATTTACCTCATAAGTTTGAGGCGGGAACACCTAACATTGCTGGTGGAATTGTGATGGGAGGATTGATAGACTATTTAGAAAAAATTGATTGGGAACAGGTAGCAAAACACGAGGAAGAATTGTTGAGTTATGCCACCTCTCAAATTAAAGAAATACAAGGAATACGTATAGTTGGACAAGCAAAACACAAAGCGGGCGTGTTGTCATTTGTACACGAGTCTATTCATCATTATGACCTTGGGACGCTCTTAGATCAAATGGGAATTGCTATCAGGACTGGTCACCATTGTACGGAACCACTCATGGAACGAATGGGTGTCACGGGAACCGCGAGAGCAAGTTTTGCTTTTTACAATACACGAGAAGAAGTAGATTATTTTATTAAAAGCTTGAAACGAGCATTAACGATGTTGGGATGAACATAGAGGTAGCTGCTGGGGAAATATTAGAAGACTTTGATTTGTTTGACGATTGGGAGGACAAGTACGAGTACATCATTTCCTTAGGAAAGGAATTGGAGGTGATGCCCGATGAGCAGAAAGTAGAGGAAAACTTAGTGAAAGGTTGCCAAAGCAGGGTTTGGTTAAACGCCAAACTCGAAGGAGGAAAAGTGATTTTTTCTGCTGATTCTGATGCTATCATCACTAAGGGAATCATTGCTCTACTTGTCAAGATATTAAGTAACCAATCGGCGGAGGAAATAGCAAAAAATGATTTTTCCTTTATTGATAAAATAGGATTGAAAGAACATTTGTCACCCAACCGATCAAACGGTTTAGTTGGGATGATGAAAAAAATGAAAAGTTACGCTTTGGCTTACAGCTAGAGATTGTATTCAACGAACGACACGGAAATAAAATGGACGATCAAGAAAAAAAGGCACTAGAGGAAACAATAATTCAGGTAATAAAAACAGTTTATGACCCTGAAATCCCTGTTGACATATATGAGTTGGGGTTAATATACTCGGTTAAAATTGACGATGATGTTAATGTGCACATTGACATGACCTTGACCTCCCCAAATTGTCCAGTCGCGGAATCCATGCCAGCTGAAGTTCGAGAAAAAGTATCTGGTATTGAACAAGTCAAAGAAATGACCCTTGATATAGTTTTTGATCCCACCTGGGAACACAGCATGATGAGTGAAGAAGCTCAAATCGAATTGGGGATGATTTAGAATCAATCAGGTGAATAATTGCACAGGAATGCAACCTTAAAGGAAAACACACGTAAGGATCAGTTGCTTTAGCTATTCCTAACAGAATGGAAGTAGACAACGAGGATAATTTGTACCTATTAGGGTCCTACCTTGAGGAGTTTGCTTTCGAAGGTGAAAACTTGTACGGGACGTCAGGAAAATGGAGTACGTACCTCCTTAAAATTGACAGCAGTGGAACTTATCAATGGCCTAAAAGATTTAGGACCCGACGTAACGGGAACAGGACTTGCTCTTGGAACAAATGGTGAAGTTGCGATAACAGGAGTTTTTCAAACGCTAGTTGTCATAGACAATAATTACATTCAGCCGTGTGTGTTAAAACCACAAGTTTATGTTGCCAAATTGAGTGACATTGCGACATCAACAAACAGTCTTGGAAAAAGAGAGCTCATGTCAGTATTTCCTAATCCAAGTGCAAACAACCTGAACATTACAGGAATGAAATCGTGGAGCATTATCAATGGTGTTGGACAAGTTTTGCTTCAAGGGAATAGCAACGAGGTCAATGTAAATTTACTAGCACCGGGGATTTATTTTGTAATTGATGTAGCAACCCGAGAAAGCCTGAAGTTTGTTAAGAAGTAGGTACTAATCAAAAATGACCTCCTTGGTTTTGCGCAGGATTAAACCTTATTCGTTAGCGTGTTACATGTGGATTCCAATTCCAATCGTAAAAGATCCGACATTTGTATATCCTGTATCGGATCGGGTAAAAAGCTCTGTTAGCCTGTAGCGCGCGAATATCAACATTTCATCGCTTCCGTAGGTAATGCTGAGGTCAAGCTTGTATTTGTTAACGAAGGGTAGTTTTGAAGCACGGTTTTTAATTTTCACACCATTTAATTCGTCCCAAATGTAGTATGCACTGTATACCTTGTACCCCCCACATATTCCAAGTTGGAGGTAGTTACCGTTTACATCATAATCATCAGTTTTGTATTTTACTATTGAATACTGTACAGTCACGTAGTCGGCCCTTAATTTTCTTTTGCCGTAAAAAGATGAATCACCTAAAAGGACATCGTTGTTATTTTTTAACTTGAAGGTGTTCCAATCCCATCCAAATTGAAGAACATTATACACACTTCCTTTTATTTTCCACTCCGTATTCAGTTTTGCGGAAAAATGATTAGAACCCCACAGTTTTGTGTTCGAGTCCTCGTCCAAAAACGACGTATTGAGGCCCCATTGCACAGTCACAAGTTTGGCTATTTGGCTAGCCCTGTCACCATAGGTAGTATCAGGGTCGTATTCTTCGCTGACGATGTAATTTTGAGTGTAAGCCTGTTGAATGGACACAAAAATGGCAACAAAAAGCAGTATTTTTTTTAGCAAGTTCATCATTCCCTGTTCAGTTTAATTTCAATCATGTAGCTTCTGTGAAAAACACGTAAAAGCTCTCCTTGTTTATGGTTTTTTTCTACTATATAAAATTCATTTTCACCGTCATCGTTTTGGTGTGCTTCAAAAACATAGTACTCTTTAATGTGCCCCTCTCGACTTTGGATGTGGTAATAAAAGGTTTCCCCTTTGTAATCATGATGCGGAACAATGTAAACCGTGTCATTCCTGATTTTTATTGAAAAAGTTGAATCGCGCTTATAAATGTCGTTCCCAAAATATTTTTCGGCAAAGGGGAGCCCATGCCCATGACTGTAGTCGTAGTATGGGTGCAAACTTGATGATTTAACAATGGTATCCTTTAATTCCATGGCTGTTAAACTGGTGTCATTTTGATAAATACAAGCTGCAAAGCCACTTACCAGTGGAGCCGAAAAAGAGGTGCCTTGAATAAACTCTGTGGCTTTCATTTTGACATTGTACCAATGTAAGTCCCCCACAGCAGAGATTTCAGGTTTAAGAGATAAATCGTAATTGGGCCCCAACGAGGTATATTCGGCAGCAGTTCCGTTAAAGTTGTTAAGAGCGCCGACACTTAAAACACTGTCAGCAAAGGAAGGGAATACAAAGCTTGTTCTAAAAAACCAGCTCTGATTACTGAGTGCGGAGATCAGTAGCATGTTTTTTCGAGCAGCCAAATTTGCAGCTTTTCGCAACACGTTATCGTATTTTCTATATCCTTTGATCGAATGAATATCGTAGGATGTGCCCACCGAAGTTTGAATGATGTCGATGCCCAAGCTGTCTGCCCAATCAATGATTCGAATCCATTCTTTCATCACGTCAGTCACACTGTTTACTTTTCCCAAGTTCGCCAAGGCGTACTGAGCTTTTGGAGCTAAACCGGTTTGTATGTCGTTAAGTTCACCAGCCATGAAAAAAAGCACTGCTGTCCCATGGTCAATTCCTGTGGTAAAATCGATGCCTTTTTTGGTATTAAAATCCCTGTGAGCAATGATTTGATTGTCATCGAAAAGATGGGATAAATATGGGTTTTTATCGGCACCGTTAAAACCCATGTCGATTACCAATACTTTCACTCCTTCCCCATTTAATCCTTTTTTTTTCAGGGTTTCATGCCCATATGGCTTTAATTGCTTTTGGAATAAAGTGCTGTCGCAAAAGCAAAGGGTGTCGTTTGCAGCAAGATCAATTAAATGGGTGAAAATTAAAAGACAAATAAAAGTGTACTTCAAACTGCTGTATTTAACATTGGTTTCTAAGCTAAATTAATGAATGTTTGGGATTTATCATCGAATAGCCCATCTTTGAAAAAAAGACAACCATTGAGAAAGTATATTGTAGTGCTCATCGCGTTTTTAACTGTTTTTCAGTTGAATGGGCAGGATTTGGAAGCAGGAGTTCAAACAGAAAAACAAAAATGGTTTTACTCCATTGGCGGATCGGTTTTGTTCAGTTACGGCAATCACTTGGACGATGGCTTTCGAAGTAACTTTTTGACTTTCGCTTTCCAAATCAGAAGAAACATCTTGTCGTTTGATGACGACGCGTCCTTTTCCTTAAGTGCTCCGTTACAATTGTCATTAAGTTCTATGATGGTAGACGGCGATGAGTATGTCGGTTTTCCACTGACGATTCCTTTGCTCTTAGATTTTAACTTGGGAATGCATGCTACTTACAACAACATTGATTCTTACGGTTTTTCTTTAAGTGCGGGTTTGATGACTCAAATTATTCCAAACATGTCTGGGGAATTGAAGACTGATGTGGGTCCTGGATTTAAAATGGAAATCAAATTTCCTCGAAAGCGTCGCAACTTTAGTTTTTATACGTTGGTGGGAATGGGTTTCGATGAAAATTCGGAATTGAAATCTCACATGACTACAATTGGGGTATTTTATTTAATGAATTATGGAAACTAGAGTCATATTAGTACTGATTTTGTTAAGCAAGTTAACCTTTGCTCAATTGATACTCGAGTCTGGCTTTAAACCAACCTCATTAGCTACTGACTTGTATGTAACCTCGTCAGTAAAAATTGACAATGCGGAAGAGTCATTCGCAAAATATACTAAAAGAGAAAACAGGTTATCACTGCAAAAGTATTACGCCAGTACCAATTTCCAGATTGACAAATTGTTCCAGCAAGGCAAAGTTTCGTGCAACAACGAGGCGACCCGATACATTGAAAAAGTATTGCTGTCAATGGGACTTACAGGATACAACGTGTATATATACATGTCGCCATATCCTAATGCCTTTGCTACGGACAGAAAAGAAATATTTATAAATGCTGGGCTGTTATCCTTGTTGGAAAACGAAGCGGAACTTGCATTTATTTTATGCCATGAAGCGATGCACGTGAACAGACGTCACACTTTGTCATCCTACATGAACGAGTATGACATTGACGTAGACGATAAAGAAATTTCTAAGTTGTCTGTAGACGCTAAGGTAGAATTTACTCAACATTCTTATTCAAAAAATGTAGAGTTGGAAGCTGACAGTTTAGGCCTGAATATTTTTTCTTTGTCTGATTATGACCTCAAAGCTGCGTTGACTTCCATAAGTAAATTAGACGGTGCTATGATTCCCCTTGACGGAAGAAAGCTTGCTTTGAAAAAACTGTTCATGGGTAAGTATTTTAATTTAAAAAAATACGAAAAGATGGTAGGAGACTCAATTGATAAGGAGTCCACCACACATCCATCAAGTGAACTACGATACGAAACGATTAAAAGAAGAATTAAGAGTTTGACAGGTGGAACAAAAAAATATGTCGTGTCAAAGAAAACCTTTTTGTCTCTGAAAAATCAAGTATTAAAGCATTTACCAGCCATGTTTTTAAATGTGGGTAATGTGAATTCCTCCATGTATTCGGCTGTTCAGTTAATGGATAAAAACAACGAGTTTGAACAACGTAAAACTATTTTGAAATGCCTGTATAAATTATTGGTTTACAAACATCATTACTCAGTTGATGATTACAGTGACGTGGATGCTCAACACCCTGACGAGATCATCAAAATTGCTAAAATGTTCCTGGATCTTTCCGTTGAATCTTTAGTGCAAATTGGTTTCAGTGAAATTGATGCAATGTCAAAAAATAAAAAATGGGCGAAAGACAAAGAGTTTCAAGAAATTTCATGGCGATTTCACTATGAAAACCTGTTAGTTAATGACATCGTAGCAAAGATATTTTCTGGTAACATCAGTTCATTTGCTACCGATGCAGATGAGGCTCCTAGTTTTCATTCTGACATTGACAGTATTTTACTCACCTCACATAAATCGTACAAAGTTGACAGCACTAGCGCGGCTTATAAGAAAGCACACAAAGTACATACCACGACTGTTTTGCGCATGATTGCAATAAAAGGAGGGGTAAGTAAAAGAAAACTTCGAGGGTATTATCATTATGATAAGTTCGATGTAATTTCCCCGTATTTTAACAGGTTCAGGTTAAACAAGTTGGATGTTTTTAGACCAGTAGAGTCAGACGAAGGGAGGTCAAAAATATTAGAGAAATACCAACGGATTGAAAAAAAGAACCCAAATATTCAAATTTATGACAACTACTTAATGAAGGGAAATGATGTGGAAAGTTATTGTGAGTTAGTGAGTTACTGGACGCTCATCGAAGAACTTGACGACTTTAATCCACTAGTTGCAACCATGCCTACTTATTACAATGCGTTCAAGAATTTATATGGCGAAAACGAGAGTAGAATATTGATTCAGCAAAACATAGCAAATGCTTCTCGAATCCGAAAATTTAACTGGATTGCTGGTGTCTTTTTGTCCCTTTACTACATCCCCGTTTATGCCTTGGTAGCAAGAACAGGAGCTTATGTGTCAATTACTAGTTCTTACGACATAAGTACAGGGCAATTGGTTTTATTGAAAGATGAATTTCATAAAAGTCGTGGGAATTACAGCGACTACATCGGACAATTAAAAAAATCAATTAAAATACTAGAGTAAAACCGGACGAAGTTAATTTTAGGGTTTTAATTGTCCAATCACAAAGGCAAATTGAGCCTCAACGAAATAAGTCAAAATCAATTCCAAGCTAGCTTTTTACGTTCTAACCAATAGTGCTCGGGACTCACCTTAAAAGCAGTTAGCATTTGAACTTCCTCGGAAGTTAATTTAAAAGTCATTGCCTTTAAATTTTGTTCAATTTGTTCGCAACTTGATGCGCCGCTGAGCACTATTGTGGGCTGAATACTGTCCATCACGAACCGCAAAGCCACCGCATCAACGCCCACTTGATATTTGTTTGCAAGTAAATTCAGGGCATTATAAACGGGGGCGTACTCAGGGTAGTTGTCATTGCTGAACAATCGACCGTTGGCAAGCGCCTCCTTTACAATTACGGTTTTTTTCAAAGCCTTTAACTTGCCTAATATGGTTCTTAGACTTTGATCAAGCATGTTGTAAGTCACTTGAAAACTATCAAACAAAAATTCATTTTCCTCTTTTATTTCCAGCGCCTTTTCTATGGTTTTAACTTGCTCGGCGCCAGTTGTAGAAATGCCGATTTTGATGCCGGTTTGCTTTTTAATTTCGTGAAGTTTTGCCAACACCTTTTCATCAAAAAGCACATTGGTGTCAAAGCCGGCTGAATGGATTTGATAATAACTCAAGTGATGGGAAAAGCCTTTAGAAGTGTGCCATTGCTCTGTTAACTTTTCAATGGAGTGGTCTTTTATTTCGTGTACTGTCGCATTTTTGTCAAAATTTGCCACGTAAGTATAGCCCCATTTTGTACCAACACTTATGTCTTGAATCTTGTTGTTGAACTCACTAATCCAATTTGTTAGCAGCTCCTCGGCCATTCCATAACCCGGTGCAGTGTCAAAATAACGGACACCAAGTTCGTAAGCTTTCGTTAAAACTTTCGGTCCGGTTTGCTTGAAAACCTCCAGTGAAACTTCCTCTTGATTGTCTTTGATGTTGATGTACGATGGTCGGCCAATTGCTGCCGTTCCTAAACCTATGATAGTTTCGTTCTCCATAAAGTTACTGGTCAGGTTCTTCGTTTTTTTTTCGTTCCGCAAGCACATCTTTTAAGTTTGGACGGAGCCTACTTTTGTATACGGACAAACAATCTTCTTTTTTACTTCCTTTTCTTAATTTTCGTTGCTCTTCAATAGGTAGTGCTGCAATATCAACACATTCAGGAGTGCAACATCCTTTCATTTTTTCCACACAAGCCTCACATTGAATGAACAACAAATGACAATCATCGTTTGCGCAATTTACATGAGTATCACAACTTGCCCCACATTGGTGACAGGCTGAAATCACGTCTTCCGTAATTCGTTCACCTACTCGCTCGTCAAACACAAAGTTTTTTCCAATGAATTTAGACTTTAAACCTTCAGCGTTGATTTGTCTTACATAATCGATGATACCTCCGTGTAATTGATTTACATCTTCAAATCCATTGTGTTTTAGGTAGGCGCTAGCCTTTTCACAACGCACACCACCAGTACAATACATGATTATTTTTTTGTCTTTTTTATCCTTTAGTTCATCAACCACCATTGGTAATTCTTCCCTAAAAGTATCAGCATCAGGAGTAATCGCTCCAACAAATTGTCCCACCTCACTTTCGTAGTGGTTCCTCATGTCAACGATTACTGTTTCAGGATCCTCCATGGCAGTATTAAATTCCTTTGCCGTCAAGTGATTTCCTACGTTGGTTACATCAAAAGACTTGTCGTCCAATCCGTCTGCCACGATTTTTTTCCTCACCTTAATTGCTAATTTGTAAAACGATTTCCCATCGTCTTCTACAGCAATTTTCATGGGCATGTTTTTGAAAAGCAGGTTGGTTTGTAGTTTTTCTTTGAATTCATCCCAAGCTTGTTCAGGCACACTCATCTGAGCATTGACGCCCTCAGTTGCCAAATAAATTCTACCTAGTATGTTCAGGTTTTGCCACAATTCAAACAATTCATCGCGGAGCACTTGAGGTTCGTCAATGATGACATACCTGTAAAATGAAACCGTGACCCTTTTGATGGTTTCTTCTTGAATTCTTTTTTTGAGCTCCTTTTTATTTACCCGATTCAGCAGGAACATGACCTTGAATTTTAATGTTTATGCAAAGGTACAATATTATGGGATTACGTTGCAATTAGGTTTAACTGATTCTACTCAGCTTTTGGGTCACATTATTTTTTCTTAAGGTCTACTGTTGTACTTTTATTCCCAGAGCATGCGCTACAAAGAATTCAATAAAAATAAAGTCCTCGAAGAGTGTATTCCCTTGTTTTGGGGAAACAGTTTTAATGGCACACCGATCAGCAACGTGGTTGAGCAGACCAATGTGAATAGGTTTTCGCTTTACCATGAATTTCAAAACAAACAGGGAATTCTGTATGAAGCCTTGAAATTGTACAAGGAAAGGTACAGCTCAAAGCTAGTAAAAACATTAGATGCTAAGTTGGTTGCAACTGATGATATTCGTGAATTGTTGACTAATTTATTTTGCAGTTTTATCATCAAAAGTGAAGGGCAAAGGGGTTGTTTTATCATATACATTGCAACCGAGCTTGGTGATAACGACCCAATCATCAATGATTTTCTAAGGGATTACCTACATGAATTGGAAGCTAAATTCCTTGCACTGCTTATCCGGAGTGATGAATTTAGTGGCTCCCACCAAGTCATTGCCAAGAATTTGGTGATGTTTTTTTGTAATTCCATGTGCTACTGTCACATTCAAAGCGACCAACAAAGTCGAGATTTTGTATCCTTGAACTTAGACATCATTTTAAATAATTAACCATGGCACAAGCAATTGAACAAACATATGACGAGGTAGTTACCAAAGCAAGGCATTTATTTTGGACAAGAGGTTACCAAGACGTAGGTGTGAATGATTTAGCAGAGCACTTAGACATTAGTCCTTCCTTGTTTTATAAAAAATACAGCAAGGACATGTTGTTTGTTGCTTCTTTGGACAGTTATGTTGTTTCCTTGTCCGACCCCTTCATGGAGCAAATCAGGAACGGTGACCAAGGCATGGACACATTCAAAGGTTTTTTCAATAATTTAATTGATGCCCTTTTAACTAAAACCTTTCCAAGGAGCTGTTTAATTGTTAACACCGTTGTCGAAATGCACAACGAACAAGACAAAGTGGATTTAACTGCTGTTTACAGCAGGTATTTTGGCAATATGCGAACTACTTATGTAGCAATTCTTAAACGGGCTGTTGAACTTAAGGAAGTAAAAAACATTAAAATGCTCGATAATTACGCCGACTTTTTAGTGGGTACTTTGTTCGGCCTCAGTGTCTTATACAAGGTGAAGTCCAAAGAAGAACTGCAAGAATACGTCAATCAACAACTGGCCTTAGTATTATAACTGAACGCTGTTTTACACCCTAGAGGTACTCTTCCTATATCTTTGTTTCATAACAATTAAACAAAAAGATTTTATGAAAAAAGGAATGGTAAAAGTAAGCGTAATGTATCCTGGGGGAGAAGGTAAAAAATTTAATCTTGATTATTATTGTAACACACACCTGGCTATGGTTGGGGGATTGTTAGGCGATGCACTTCAAGGTGCAAACGTAGAAACAGGAGTAGGTGGAGGTGCGCCAGGTTCACCAGCACCGTATGTTGCAATTGGTACAATGTATTTCAATACTGCGGAGGAATTTGGAGCGGCATTCGGTCCAAATGTGGAAAAAATCATGGGTGATTTACCAAATTTCACGAACATAGCTCCGGTAATTCAAATTAGTGAGGTGATGTTGTAGAGGCTTGAAAATAGGTAAAAATTTAAAAAAGGAGAGACCGGGGTCTTTCCTTTTTTTGTTAGCAATTCAGTGAGTGAAAATTGATATCGCTAAGTTTGTCTAATTTCTTAGCTTTGTGTAGCGTTAATATACATTAGCTTTTTTTGCTGATAAACATGAATAAGATACTTATCTATTTTACTGCATTTCTGCCTTTCATTACAAGTTGTGAGTTCAAGGATGACAGTGAAAAAGTATTTTTAATCACCTTGGATGGAGTGAGATGGCAAGAACTTTTTACCGGGGCTGACTCTCTGTTGATTAACGAGAGTACCTATTGTAAAAACATGGGCTATTTAAAGGTGAAGTATTGGGATGCCGATCCTAATAAAAGGAGAGAGATGCTAACTCCATTTCTTTGGAATGAAGTAGCTAAAAATGGACAGTTGCATGGAAATAGAACCTTGGATAACAAGGTAAACATGACTAACAGGCACTGGTTTTCCTTTCCCGGTTACAGTGAAATATTGTGCGGATTTGCAGACGATCAGAGGGTCAACAGCAACGCAAAAATTAGCAACCCGAACAAAACGATTTTGGAAATAACCAATGACCTTCCTGAATTCAAAGGTAAAGTGGGGGCTTTTGCTAGTTGGGATGCATTTCCTTACATCGTTAATGTGGAAAGGAGCGGACTTGTGGTGAACGCTGGTTACAATGACGCTGTTGGAAACGATTTAACCGAAAAGGATAAGTATTTAAACGTCTTGCAAAGACAGGCAATCCAACCGTGGGCAGCTGTCAGACAGGACGCATTTACGCACAATTTTGCATTTGAATACATAAAGAGAAAGCAACCGAAATTAATGTGTATATCCTACGGGGAAACGGATGCTTTTGCTCACGAAGGAGATTATCAGCATTATTTGTTTTCAATTGAAAACACCGACAAAATGATAGCACAACTGTGGTCGTATTGTCAGTCT
>JBLIAZ010000016.1:0-21796 GCA_047631875.1 Saprospiraceae bacterium | reverse complement strand
CTGTTTTTAGGTGAGGAAATCACCATAGCTAAAGTAGTGGGGGCGTTTGTAGTAATTGTAGGTGTATGGTTGATCTCGAAAGGAAAAAAAGGGTAAAGGCTTATGTTCAAGCAAACACCTTCGGGAATCTCGTTTTGATAGCTAAACCAATTTTTTCATACTCTAACAAGAAGCCATCGTGTCCATACAAGGATTCAATCTCTATGTATTTTGCATTTGGAATGTGCTGAGCTAAAAACTTTTGTTCTTCAGGTGGACATAAAATATCCGAACTCACACTGATCACAAGACCTCGTTGGGTAATTGAACTCAGCACCTTTTTCACATCGGTATTTCTACCTCTTGTGATGTTGTGTGTATCGAGCCACTGGGTTAATTTGTAGTATGATATAGGATTGAATCGCATTGCTAGTTTTTCTCCCTGATATTTTAAATAGGAACTAGCTCTGAAATTACTTGTTATCTCCGTGTCGTCTTCCTTTTGAAGTTCATCGTAAATTTGATGATTCCTGTAAAACAATAAACCAATTTGACGGGCAGTTTTCATCCCTTCTAAACCAGCATTCAATTCATTGTTAGCCCAGGTAGGGTCTAGTTCAATTGCTGACCTATGAGCGGTATGAACTGCTACACCCCAAGGACTTTCTTGAGCAGTAGTAACTAAAGCACAAAAATCATCAATTTTTTCAGGCTCCATTAACAACCATTCTAATAATTGATAACCACCACAACTTCCTCCAATAGCAAAATTAATTTTCTCAATTCCCAAATGATTCCTTAACTCAATGAAAGCATTGACAGTATCACGAATCGTAATCTCAGGAAAATCATGTAAATACAATTCTCCAGTTTCAGGATTAATAGAATTAGGTCCCGTTGTGCCATAGCATGAACCAAGAATGTTTGCACAAACAATAAAATGCTTTTTAGGGTCAAATAATTTACCGTCACCCACTAATCCATCCCACCAATCCTCAACGTTTGCCGCAGCAGTCAGTGCGTGAAACACCCACACAACATTGTCCTTGTTCGGCGACAATGTCCCAAGGGTAGTGTAAGCCACAGTTGGGCTTTTTAATTGTCCACCTAGTTCAAGGGGCAAGTCTTTTTTTATGTTATAAAATAACTTGTTCACGAATTCACAAAAATTGAAACGCAAAATTAGCAAAACATTTTAACTTGTAGTCGTGATACCTCCTTATCTTTGCCCATAATGCAATACTTAATACTCTTTTTAAGTAGCTTTTTAGCTGCTACAATAATTCCATTCAGCTCAGAAGCGCATTTGCTGTACTTGATTGGCGAAAATCACAACATTTATTATTTATTAATAGCAGCAAGTGCTGGTAATACTATTGGAGGAATGAGTACCTACCTACTTGGTCATTTATGCAAGTGGACATGGCTCGAAAAATACTTTAGGATCAAGCAAGTGAAAGTACGAACTTATGAGTTTAAAATTCAAAAGTATGGTGTTTGGTTAGCGTTGTTGTGCTGGCTTCCAATTGTAGGGGACGTGATCGCAGTAGCTCTTGGTTTGTTCCGTTTAAATTGGAAAAAAGTATTGCTGTTGATGCTTGTAGGTAAAGCGTTACGCTATGCTATATTGCTTTTGCTGTAAAGAGATTTCAGTGCCTTTATTTATTAACAATGACCTCTTCTGTTGTTAATGCGTTGTATCTTTAAATTTATACTCAAACTGGGTTGCTTTTCGGTTTTTCATCTCGTTCTTTTTCCCGTTTACTTCGTTTAAAATTAAAAATGTAGCTAAGGCTATGTTTGTATTTTTCGCCTTGTAAAAGGAAAAAATAATTTTCGCTGAAATTACCGAAAAGCAACCCAGTTTAAGTATTCTCTAAAAAGCACGTACATGTATTTAATTTTCGATACTGAAACAACTGGTTTACCAAGGGATTGGAACGCTCCACTGACCGATACGGACAATTGGCCAAGGTGTGTGCAACTGGCGTGGCAGTTACATGATGAGTGGGGAGTGCTCATTGAACAAAAGGATTATTTAGTCAAGCCCGAAGGTTATGATATTCCATACGATGCTGAAAAAATACATGGCATATCAACGGAGCTTGCCGTGGAGCAAGGGCTGGATTTACAATTCGTATTAGACGAGTTTCATAAAGCATTAAAGCAAACTAAATTTTTAGTGGGTCAAAACGTAAAGTTTGACCTTAACATAGTAGGTTGTGAATTACACAGAAAACAATTTGAAAGTAATTTTTTAGAGCTTGATGTGCTCGATACTTGTACTGAAACGACTGCAAAGCTATGTCAAATACCTGGAGGGAGAGGGGGTAAATTTAAACTGCCCACCTTAACAGAGTTACATAAGTATTTGTTTGGTAAAGCTTTTTCCGATGCTCACAATGCATCAGCCGATGTGGAAGCTACCACTAAATGCTTTTTCGAATTGATGCGTTTGAACAATTTTACCCAACAGGAATTAGACGCGGAACCGAGTTACTTGACTGAATACCAAAAAAGAAACCCTACGCAAATTGGTTCGTACGGGATTTCTCACTTGAATTTAAAAGATGCAAGTGCGAAGATCAAAGCAAGGGATCGAAAGTCAGATGGTATCAGTACTGAGCAGGCTCAACAAAATTTGGAAAGAATAGCAGACGTACGATTTGCACACTTACATAACCATACGCAGTTTTCAATATTACAATCTACTTCGAAAATTAGTGCCTTGCTTGAGAAAGCGGTCAAAGAAAATATTTCAGCCGTTGCCATGACCGATTTTGGAAACATGATGGCGGCTTTCAATTTTGTAAAAGCTTTTAACGCTCACAACGAAGGAGTTCTAGATAGAAAGGCGGAAGCTGAGAAAGTTGACGAGGAATTTAACGAACAAGAAATCAAGGCCATCATTGGTTGTGAGCTTTTTGTATGTAAAGACCACAAGGACAAATCAAAAAAAGACAATGGTTTTTTAACTCCTCTATTAGCCAAAAACAAAAAGGGGTACCATGAACTAGCTAAGCTTTCTTCACAAGGATTCATAGATGGTTTTTATTATGTGCCACGTGTGGACAGGGAACTGGTAATGAAACATGCTGGAGACATCATAGTAACCACAGGAGGTATGAGTGGCGAAGTCCCATGGTTATTGTTGAACGTTGGAGAAGCGCAAGCTGAAGAAGCCTTTGTGTGGTGGAAAGAGCAATTTGGAGATGATTTTTACATTGAATTGAACCGTCATGGGTTAGAGGAGGAAGTGCGTGTAAATGAGGTTTTGATGAAATTCGCAAAAAAGTATGATGTGAAATACTTTGCGGCCAATGAAAACTTTTACGTCGAACAATCAGATTCTACAGCACATGACATTTTACTGTGCGTGAAAGATGGTGAAAAGCAAAGTACGCCAGTAGGGAGGGGCCGTGGATTCAGGAATGGAATGCCTAACAACGAGTTTTTCTTTAAAGGTTCTGATGAGATGAAGGAACTCTTTAAGGATTTACCAGAAGCTATAGAGTGCACTCAAGAAATAGTAGATAAAATAGAATCCTTTGTTTTATACAGCAATGTATTACTTCCCAAATTTGATATTCCCGAAGAATTTATTGATCCCGAGGATGAAAAAACTGGAGGTACCAATGGTGAGAATGCTTTTTTAAGACATTTAACATACGAGGGTGCTAAAGAGCGCTACGAAGAAATCACGGAAGACATCAGAGAGAGGTTAGATTTTGAACTTTCTGTCATTGAAAAAACAGGGTATCCTGGTTATTTTTTAATTGTACAGGACTTCATTGCTGCGGCACGTGAAATGGGTGTGTCTGTAGGTCCTGGAAGGGGTTCGGCAGCAGGTTCAGCTGTAGCGTATTGCACTAAAATAACCAACATTGATCCTCTAAAGTATGATTTACTTTTTGAGCGTTTTTTGAATCCAGAGAGGGTGTCCATGCCTGATATTGATATTGATTTTGATGACGAAGGAAGGGGACGAGTAATTCAATATGTGATTGACAAATATGGTTCAAGCCAAGTAGCGCAAATCATAACCTATGGAACGATGGCCGCGAAGTCCTCTATTCGTGACACAGGAAGGGTGCTTGATTTGCCTTTGCCTGACACAGATAGGATAGCCAAGTTAATTCCTGACATGAAGTTGAATAAAATGTTCAACATGTCCGAGGAGGATTTAAGTAAAAAATTAAATCCCGACCAGTTGGAAATGGCACGTGAGCTGAAAAGCATTTCTAAAAATGAAAATTTAGAAGGACAAACTGTGCGTCAAGCTATATCATTGGAAGGTTCCATGAGGAATACAGGTACTCATGCTTGCGGTGTAATCATTACCCCGGATGACATAAGGCAATATGTGCCGGTTGCCTTAGTGAAGGATTCCGAAATGTGGTGTACGCAGTTTGATAATGCTGTGGTGGAGAATGCAGGTTTGTTGAAAATGGATTTCTTGGGCTTGAAAACCCTTACTTTAATAAAGGATGCTGTACGTATTATCAAGGACAGGCATGGTATTGAAATTGTTCCTGATGATATTCCTTTGGATGACGTGAAAACGTATGAATTATTTCAGAGAGGAGAAACTGTAGGGATATTTCAATACGAATCACCAGGTATGCAAAAACATCTTAAAGCATTGAAACCCACAGTTTTTGGTGATCTTATAGCAATGAATGCTTTATATAGGCCGGGACCTATCGAATACATACCTTCTTTTATCGATAGAAAGCATGGTGACGAGGAAATCACTTATGATTTGGAAGGGATGGAAGAGTACTTGGGGGAGACGTACGGTATTACAGTTTACCAAGAACAGGTGATGTTGCTGTCTCAAAAATTAGCTGGATTTACGAAAGGTCAAGCAGATACTTTGAGGAAGGCAATGGGTAAAAAGATTTTATCCATGCTGGAGGAAATGAGACCTAAGTTTTTAGCTGGTGGTATAGAGCGCGGGCACGACGAAAAAGTTTTGGAGAAAGTATGGAAGGATTGGGAAGCATTTGCATCGTACGCATTTAATAAATCGCACTCGACGTGCTATGCGTGGATTGCGTACCAAACGGCTTACTTGAAAGCCCATTACCCTGCAGAATACATGGCCTCTGTGTTAAGTAACAACATGAATGACATCAAGCAAGTGACGTTTTTCATGGAAGAATGTCGCAGGTCTGGGATTCCTGTGCTTGGTCCTGACATCAATGAATCGTCTTTAAAATTTACTGTAAACCCTAAAGGAGAAGTTCGTTTTGGAATGGCTGCAGTAAAAGGTGTAGGAGCGGGAGCGGTAGAAAGTATTTTGGAGGAACGAAAAGAGAATGGGCATTTTTCCGATATTTTTGACTTAACTAGTAGAGTAAACTTAAGAACTGCCAACAAAAGGTGCATGGAAAACCTTGCTTATGCTGGAGCTTTTGATGGTTTTGATGGGTCACACCGGGCTCAGTATTTTTTCAAAAATAACGAACGCGACACTTCCTTTTTAGAAAAAGCAATTAAATATGGTGCTCAACACCAAAGTGAAAGTGGATCTACACAACAATCCTTGTTTGGAGAAGGATCCGCCGTCGAGCTTCCGAAAATACCTACGCCTGTTTGCGAACCATGGACAGGGGTGTATGCGTTAAAACACGAAAAGGATGTAGTGGGAATTTTTATATCGGGACATCCGCTTGACGACTACAAATTAGAAGTAGATGCATTTTGTAATGCAAACTTAGATCAATACAATTCCGACCCTAAAATCTTAGTAGGGAAGGATTTGACTTTTGCTGCCATAGTTAGCGAAGCAGCGGAAAGGATGAGTAAAAAGGGTAACATGTTTGGTGTGTTAACTTTAGCGGATTATACAGATAGCTCCACCTTCTTTTTATTTGGCGATAGTTACCTGAAATTTCGCCATTTCCTGGTAGAAGGGGCCATGGTGTACGTGAAAGGAAAAGTAGAGGCAAGAAGGTATGACGAAAATCAACTGGATTTTAAAATCAATAACATTGAGTTACTTCCTGACATGAGGGATAAACTGGTTAAAAGAGTAAACATAGCTGTTGATGTGGCAGACATGGATAAAGTACTATTGGACGATTTATTTAATGCTTTTGAACAGCACCCAGGAAAGTGCGATGTGAAATTCATGGTGTCCGACAAAGAACAAAAGGGGTATGAAGTGAGTTTGAGCAGTTCCAAATACAAGGTTAATCCGAGCAACGATTTGTTCAATGTATTAAAGGCTCATGAGTTTTTGCGAGTCAGCGTAAAATAATTCAATGTGTAGGAGCGGTATAATATGTTACCCTTGTTTTTTGTAGAGTGATTCAATTAATTAGTAATTTCCCATTTAATATGGACGAAACATTTTTTTTGTTGTTTTGAACAAAAGCACCTATCTTGTTGTTCTTCAAAGAAACATTATTCTTTGTTACGGTAATTACTCAAATAATAAATTTAAACAAACAGCAAAATGGAAAACGAAGAAGTAGTTAAAGGTAGTAATGGGATAGGAGTTGCGGGGTTTGTTCTAGCGTTATTTACCTTCTTTTTTGGATGGATTCCTGTTCTGGGATGGATTACTTGGATACTAGGAATTGTTTTTAGTGCTATTGGAATTTCTAAAGCGAAAAAAACAGGAAAAGGTAAAGGTCTTTCAATAGCTGGATTAGTTATTAGCTTAGCTGGCTTAGTAATGATTTTGGTGTTAGCCACAATGGTTGCCGCTTTGTTTGGGGCTGCTCTAGCAGTCTAGTTCATGATTAAGAGGGAAAGAATAAAAAAGGCTAGCAGTTTTGCTAGCCTTTTTTATTTGTTCAAGATATATACTCAAACCACACAGCTTATTGGTTTTTTCACTTGTCCATTTCTCTTTTCTCTTTGTTGAAAACGAAACCGTAGCTATGGCTATGATTGAGTTTTTCCCCTTGGTAAAAGAAAAATGTTCTTCGTCAAAACTCCCGATAAGCTGTGTGGTTGAGTGTATTTCCCAACGAAAATGAAGTTTGTCACTAATTAATTTGGACAAGTGGTGTTAGCTAAGTCGCTACCCCAACATCTCCAATTAGCATCGCTGTAATACGGTTTGTCTTTAATTCTGCCAATTTTACTAGACTTGTTCCATTCGATGTTTATCGTGTGATTTTCCTTTGAACCGAATATATTATAATGCCTATCATAAGATAAGCTAGGGTCAATACCATATTGGATGTAACTACCTTCTGCTTCAGTTCCAGATTCTATGTAAGTATATTTAATTGTTTTTTTATCTCCATCCACATTCCATGCTACCTGCATGTAAGCTGTTTGACTAAGTGCATTCTTATTTAAAGTCCAAGTTCCCGATGTGTTATCGTCTTTTGAAATCCCATTATACCACTCTACGTCTTCGTATGATCCATTTTTACTGATAAGCATTTTCCAATGCACCTCTCCAGCTTCTTTTTTTCCGTAAAGCTTTGCAGTGTAAGTACCTGTTGCGAGGTTTACAGTGTATTGCCAAAGCCATCCTTTCTTTTTTGAAACGTATTTAGGAGTATGGTTGATGGCTTCTTTAAAAGAAGCTACTGGCACAGCTAAATTTACAGTTAAAGCGAAGTTCCAGAAAAACACGTTTACTATTGAACGTGCCCAGTAAGAGCCTGCGTTGCCTGTTCTCTCGTTGTCGTTGCTGTCGTCTTCAAAGTTTGAAAAATCAACATTCAAGGATGATTCAGGTGGAATAGTTGGTGCGTCTGCGGGGTCTTTTTTACAAGAACTCATGAGTAAAGAGCCCATTATTACCGCTGTTAAAATTAAATGTTTCATCTTTTATCTATTTGATTTACAATACACTATACTTAAATATAGTGATTAATAAAATGCATTCAAAATTTTAGCTTGGTATGCTGATTAGTGCTTTTGACGAGTGTCACTGACTATTTCACCATCTTTAAGCTCAATCACCCTGTCTGACTCCATAGCTAATTGTTTGTTGTGCGTCACAATCACAAAAGTTTGATTGAACTCATTTTTTAAGTCCTTGAATAATTGGTGGAGGTCGTTTGCGTTTTGAGAATCTAAGTTACCTGAAGGTTCATCCGCTAAAATTATTTTAGGTTTGTTAATGAGTGCTCTAGCTATAGCGACCCGTTGCTGCTCCCCACCACTTAATTCAGACGGTTTGTGATTTGCTCTGTCCTTGAGGTTTAAAAATTTTAGTAAAGCGTGCGCTTCCTCCACTAATTTAGTCTTGTTCTTTTTTCCTATTAAGCCTGGCATGATGATGTTTTCAATGGCAGAGAATTCAGGTAGTAAATGATGAAATTGAAAAACAAAACCTAAATGTTCGTTTCTAAATTTAGCGATGTTTCTTTGGTTTAGTTGGGTGATGATGGTGTCATCTATCTCCACATCACCTGAACTTGCTTTGTCAAGTGATCCAATAATTTGCAGTAAGGTGGACTTTCCGGCACCGGATGCTCCAACTATGGCAGTGATTTCTCCTTGGTCAATTTCAATCGAAATGTCTTTTAACACCTCTAGTTCACCATATTTTTTACTAACATTTTTAACTTTAATCATGAAGATGTCGTTTGTATTTTTCCGCATCCAGATGCGAGTTTCAAAAAAATAAAATTACTCCATTTTTTATGTTTATTCCCGCTAAAAATAAGTTAAATTTGGCGCTTCTTTGATAATTTAAAAACTAGACATATGAATATTCATGAATACCAAGGTAAATCAATCCTTAAAAGTTACGGAGTAGGAATTCAAGAAGGGGTTGTGGTTGATTCACTTGACGCTGCTGTTGACGCTGCAAAAGGATTGACTGCTAGCACCGGCACAGAGTGGTTTGTGGTTAAAGCACAAATTCATGCAGGGGGAAGAGGGAAAGGAACAGTAAAGGAGACAGGTTCTCACGGTGTAGTGTTAGCTAAGGGAATTGATAAAATAGAAGAAACAGTAAAAGGTATTTTAGGTGGGCATTTAGAAACAGCGCAAACCAACGGAAAAGCTAAGAAAGTAAGCAAAGTGTTGATTGCACAAGATGTATACTATCCTGGTGAAAGTGAGATTTCTGAAATTTACATGTCTGTTTTATTGGACAGGGACTCAGGTCAAAATGTAATTGTCTATTCAACCGAAGGGGGTATGGATATTGAAACTGTAGCTGAAAATACACCTGAATTAATCAACAAGGAATACATTGATCCAAGTTTAGGGCTTCTAGGGTTTCAAGCAAGAAAAATAGCATTTAATCTAGGTTTATCAGGATTGGCTTTAAAGAACATGGCTAAGTTCATTGGTTCTTTATACAATGCTTACGTCGGTTGTGATGCTTCGATGTTTGAAATTAACCCTGTGTTAAAAACATCAGATGATAAAATCATTGCAGTTGATGCGAAAGTAACTTTGGACGAGAACGCATTGTATCGACATAAAGATTACGCTGAGTTCAGAGATGAGTCTGAGGAAGATCCTACTGAGGTAGAGGCAAAAGCGGTAGAATTAAACTACGTACAGTTGGATGGGAATGTAGGTTGCATGGTAAACGGAGCTGGATTAGCGATGGCTACTATGGACATCATTAAACTATCAGGTGGGGAACCAGCTAACTTTTTGGATGTAGGTGGTACCGCTAATGCGGAAAGAGTTGAGAAAGCATTTAGAATTATTTTGAAAGATGACAAAGTGAAAGCTCTTTTGGTTAATATTTTTGGTGGAATTGTGAGGTGTGACAGGGTCGCTCAAGGAATTGTTGATGCATACAATAACATTGGAGAAATTAAAGTTCCAATCATTATAAGGCTTCAAGGAACGAATGCTGTAGAGGCAAAAGAATTAATTGATAATTCAGGACTTAAGGTTCATTCAGTAGTGTTGTTGCAAGAAGCAGCGGACAAAGTGAGAGAAGTATTAGCTTAAGTTTAATAAAAATACGAAGAAGCCTTGAATTAATTTTCAAGGCTTTTTTTTAATTGTTTTTTAAAAAAGTAAATCAGTAATTTTCACTGATTACAACTAGGTTTAAATGTAAATGCCATGAAGAAAATCTTATCAATAATTTTATTTGTATTGGTGTCTTTCACTATGAAAGGACAGTATGATGCAGCTTTGGGATTAAAAGTAAATCACTATAAAGCAGCAATTAATTATAAATTATTTTTGTCTGACTCCACTAATACACTTTTAGATTTAGAGTTAGGTTTTCAAGAAACTGGACTTGAATTCATAGGGTTATATAATTGGCAGGTTCCCTTTCAAAAGGCGTCTAATTTATACTGGTATTATGGAGTTGGTGCAAATTTGGGGCATTGGAAAAGTGGGATTGTTACTCAGGTAAGTATCGGTATTGATGCGCAAATTGGAATTGAATACGTTCCTCAAGAGATCCCTTTTGCCTTTTCATTTGATTATACTCCTAATTTTTCTTTCGCTAACATTCACGACGAAGTTTCTGATAGGAATTCTTGGGGGTCAGGATTTTGGACAAGAAATTGGACAATAGGGATTAAGTACGTGTTTGGTAAGGTCTACTCTGACTAGGTTTTGTTGCCGAATTAAAGTTTAGGCATCACTTTTGAATACATCATGTTAAACCACTCAACCCGTTTAATATGAAACATTTCATCACACTCACAATTTTTCTTTTTTCAACTTTTCAAATTTCTGCGCAATTAATACACAGCATTGGTCTTAAAGCTGCTGATGATTACAGCGGTTTAAATTACAAAGTATTTCTTTTTGAAAGGAACGCCTTAGATTTAACTCTGCACTCAAATTTAAATCTTGATTTTGGTTTGTCAGCTCTTTTAGAACAGAATCACGGTTTTGGTAGAGCATTAAGAGGGATCTCATGGCACTATGGTGGAGGTTTTCATGTTGGTAGATCTAAAATGGCACACGGTAAGAAACTTAATTTTGGACTGGATGCTGTGGTAGGAATGGAATATTTTGCTAGAGCACTGCCCATCAGTTTATCCATGGATTACATGCCTGGATACGTTGTGAATTTCAAAGGGAAGCACTTAGAATATAATAATTGGGCAGTAGCTATTCGGTACGTAATAAATTAGGTTTTGTGCTCGTAGTTTTTGTATGGTTTTTTTACGTGAAAATTATTACGATTCTTGTTTGCTACCTAAGCTTTTATTTATAAATTTGCAGTCCGTTTAAAAGAATTAAAGAAAAGAGCAATGGCTAAGAAAGGAAAAGGAAACAGGATTCAAGTAATTTTAGAGTGTACAGAGCACAAAGAGTCTGGAAAGCCTGGAACATCAAGATATATTACTACAAAAAACAGGAAGAATACTCCTGACAGATTGGAAATTAAAAAGTACAATTCAATTTTGAAGAAAAGTACAATTCACAAAGAAATTAAATAATTAATCATGGCAAAGAAGACAGTTGCATCGTTACAAAAAAAAGGAGCTAAGGCTTTTACAAAAGTTATTAAGACTGTAAGGTCTGAAAAAACTGGAGCTTATACTTTCAGAGAGGAAATTGTTCCTGTTGATTTAGTAAGTGATTATTTAGCGAAAAAATAGTAATGTAAATCATTACATGAAAAGCTTCTGTTTATAGCAGAAGCTTTTTTTGTTTTCAATAATTCGAGTTATGGGTTTATTCGGTTTTTTTAATAAAGAGAAAAAGGAAACACTAGATAAAGGTTTAGAAAAAACGAAGGAAAGCGTATTCTCTAAAATAGCAAAGGCGGTAGCTGGTAAAAGTACTGTTGATGATGAAGTGCTTGATGATTTGGAGGAAGTCCTAATCACATCTGACGTCGGAGTAGAAACTACCATTAAAATCATTAAACGAATTGAAGCACGAGTTGCGCAGGACAAGTACCTTGGTACTGACCAATTGAATAAAATTCTAAAGGAGGAAATTGGCGCATTGTTGTCCGAAAATAATACTGATGACAGCAGTGGTTACGAAATCCCTGAGGGCAAAAAGCCTTATGTCATCATGGTTGTGGGTGTGAATGGTGTAGGTAAAACGACTACCATTGCAAAATTAGCTCACCAATTTAAAAAGGCAGGAAAAAAGGTAATGTTGGGTGCTTCGGATACTTTTAGGGCAGCGGCAGTGGATCAGTTAAAAATTTGGGGCACTCGAGTAGGAGTTCCGGTTGTTGACCAAGGAATGGACGCTGACCCTGCATCTGTAGCTTTCGATACCTTAAAGTCAGCAATTGCAAAAGACATTGATGTGGTAATCATAGACACGGCGGGAAGACTACACAATAAAATCAACCTCATGAATGAACTTTCTAAAATTAAGAAAGTGATGGATAAAATTATTCCGGATGCACCACATGAGGTATTGTTGGTGCTTGATGGCTCAACTGGTCAAAATGCTTTTGAACAAGCTAAGCAGTTTACTATTGCTACAGACATTACTGCGTTGGCGCTAACTAAGCTAGACGGTTCTGCCAAAGGTGGGGTAGTGATCGGAATATCTGATCAATTTAAAATCCCCGTTAAATTTATTGGTGTAGGCGAAGGTATGGATGACTTGCAAGTATTCAGAAGAAAAGAGTTTGTTGAAAGTTTATTTGGTAAGAATTAGTCTCGCCAAACTTCAATCGACAGTATTTTTTTATTTTAGTCCCTAAATTAGCCATTGTAAGAACAAGAATTATAAGTAGATGAAAATATACCATAATCCCAGATGTCGTAAAAGTAGAGAAACCTTAGCCTTGATTGTTGATGCTGGTCGAGGGGTTGAGATCATAGAGTACCTAAAGAATGTACCCAGTAAGGAAGAGCTTGAGGGTTTACTTGAGAAACTAGGGATAGAACCTGAACAAATCATTAGGAAGAGTGAAAAGGAGTATAAAGAAAATTACAAAGGTAAAACTTTATCAGCCTCAGAATGGATTGAGGCAATGGTTGCTCATCCTAAATTAATTGAACGTCCAATCGTCGTAAAAGAAGACAAGGCAATTTTAGGGCGTCCCCCTCAGAATGTCCTAAAGTTATTATAATTCGTATTAATTTCGTGCTGAATATCAAGATATACTCAAACCAAATATCTTTCTGGAAATTTTGGCAAAGCATATTTTTTCTTTGACAAGGCAAAAAAATCAACCGTAGCCATAGCTACGTTTTTTTTTAACGCAGTTAAAGGAAGAGGGGGCCGGTAAAAAAACCGAAAAGATATTTGGCTTGAGTATATTAAAGACAATATTCACAATACAAACTGTCTTCACTGTGCTTGAGGTCAGTTTTTTTATTCATTAAATTGTTGACCAATACTTGAACAACTTGAGGGAAAAGCTCAAGGACATCACTTTTGCTGATGATTTTATTGTTGTATTTCAGGTACATGAACCCTGCTTTACTGTTTTTAAAACTGTAAATACATGGGGATATGTGTTCAGTTTCAGGATTTTCTTGGTAGTAAACCCATGCATAAGTTAACAATTGAAGGGCTTTGGCTTTCTTTTTTGATCCGGCGTAGAATTGAGAGATGTCTTTAAAGTTAAGTTCCTTACTTTCTACCTTTCCAGTTTTATAATCAAGAAGTAGTTTTTTTTCTCCAATTTGACTGATGACATCTACTTTCCCATGGATTTTAGTAGCAATCGTTTCGTCTTCAATTTCAAGCATTAATTCGTGGGCTATGTTGTCCTCCACTTGTACCACCGTGTATTTGTCTTTTTTGATGATTTCCAGTTCGTAGTTCAAAAATTTGTTGACGTAATTTTTTGCTACTTCGAAGGTCAGCAAGTTATTGCCAGTTTTTAAATCTTTTTCTGAAAAGTACTTTAGGAATTCTTTTTCAAGGAAGGTTAATGCTAGCTTTTTGTAATTCTTTAAGGTCGTTTCATCAAGAGGAGTGCCTAACGAAAGCTTATGCAAGTTTTCCAACGTGTCATGAATACAAGTTCCTAAGGTAGAGGACTTTATGCTTTCTTCTACTTCTTCTAACTCCCCTAAACCTACTAAATACCTGTAGTAAAAATTCATGTTGCACGACGCTAAAGTATTCATTGCTGAGGGAGATAATCCCTTTTTCAATTTGGCTTTTATGCGGCTTAATAACTCATCCGATTTTGGAAGATGTTTTACTTTGTCACTGATGCTTGGTACAGGATTGTATTCACTTGTAGTAATGTGGATGTTCTTATTGTATTTTGGTAGTTCGTGAATGATTTGTTCTATGAACCTACTCTTTTCGGTACCTGCCCCAAAATCGTCACTTCCTGTGTGATACAAAATGTCGATGGTTGTTGCTCTTTGCATTAGCCGATAAAAGTGGTTGGCAAAAATAGCATCGTGCTCAGTGTGAGTGGGCAAGCCAAATTCTCGTTTTAAATCATAAGGAATAAACGAATGGTTCTTTTTACCAGCAGGTAGCACACCTTCATTAACTGACATGATGATTACGTGTTCAAAATCCAATGCCCTACTTTCCAGCATTCCCATGATCTGAATTCCTTTTAATGGTTCACCATAAAACGAAACCTTTTCTTTGTTGACCAACTGATTGATTAACAAACGAAATACTTTTAAGGAGCTGTTTCTAATGACAGGATTATTCTGAATCGTTTGGTGTAGTTTTCTAAAAACCAGGGTGTAGTGATAGACGAATTCAATTTGCAAAGATTTGTCATACTTGTTAGAGCTAGCATCACTTAAAGTGTCTTTTAGCTTTGCCAATACAGTTAATATTTTTTGTGTATTGTCTGCTAAATCTTGATTTTCAGAAGAGAAAATTGTCTTAATTAAAGGATTGTCATCCAGGTACTTGAATATAAATCTAGTCCCCACATATATTTTATTGAATTTAATGATATCCTTCTTGAGGCTCACCAGCTTTTGCTTATTGGAAATAAGTAATTCGGTGTAGTTGTGCTCTAAAAACTGAATGACATTTTTGTAATAAAATGCATTTTTCTCTTTGCCTGTTTTACTGTACCACAAATCGAGTAATATGTTCACAAAACTGGACAAAGGTGTGAGCTTCAATTCATAACCCATGGTAATGTTAGCTGCCAGTACATTGTCTGGTAAAGCATTCAGTACAGGTAAAAGCAAATCCTCTTTGTTTAAAACCAAGGCAGTATTTAGTTCCGCGTCCGTATTTTGGGATAAGATGTCAGCTGCTAAAATACTTTGCGCATAATTCGTGTTGCAATTGTGTATTTTAATGTTTTTGGTGCCGCTTTTAAAATGATTTTCTGGCCATTTAAATTCACTAAATGACCAGTTTTTTTTGAATTTTCTCAAAAAATAACCAGCCTCTTGGTTTTCGTCCTGCAAGTAGTAATTATCAGCATCCCAGTAAATACTTGCTTTTTTCGTTTTAATAAATTGACTGATGATGGTTTCTTCAGATTTGCTTAAAGCGTTGAAGCCTGCAAAAATTAAGTGTTCGTATTTAGTGTTTTGATAAAGTCCTTCAATGTTTTCGGCTACTTCTCGGAAAATTAAACCAATGTAGGTTTCTTTTTCAGCTAAAGTCTGCTTTTTAAATGCATGATAAAGTTTCCCGAAACGCTTCCATAGTTTAAGATAATTGACTTGGTGTTCGGTTAATGGTTTCCCATCAATGTTCCATGTTTCCATTGCTCGAACATCATTGATGTACGAAAAAATCTCCATCGAATTCACTGTGTATTTGTCTATCTCGTTGAAGTCAGCAAGCAGGGTGGGAGCCCAATTAATGAACTCGTCAACGCTTTCTGTTTTTTCGTTTTCTTCTTTTAAGATTACTTGATAAGTATCGAATAATTTAAAAAATGCAGAGAGTTTATCAAGCACAGTAAGTGCTGATAGATCTACAACAAAATCGTCTAAGGTTTTTACTGTGGGAAGCTGAATGGCATCATGTCCTCGGATTTCATGATAATTTTTTGCCAGCGCCTGTTTTAAAAATGTTCCTGCACGTTGAGAAGGCAGGACAAAGCATAAATCTTTTGGATCCTCGTACTTTTCTGCAATTTCATTAGCTATTTTATTTAAAAAACTGTCCATTATTTTTCTAAGTTAAAGCATAAACTCGAATTGGACACAATAATAATCAAACCACGCAGCTTTGCGGTTTAATTGCTCATTCGTTTGCTTTTCTCATTATTGAAGTAAAAAAAATGGTCGTGATTATACTTGAATTTTAATCTTGGTAAAAGATGAAATGATCTTCGTTAAAATTCCTGAAAAGCAGTGTGGATTGATTATATAACTTGCTAGTTTATGTAACTTTGTTGTAATCAAAATGTCATGAAACAATTCAAGGTACCAGACTTTTACAAAAGCCCTATCATATCAAGGATAAAGGCTGTTCGGAAGGAAATGGATCCTAAGAAAAAGGACATGTCTCCTACAGTGCTAAATTTTGGTTCTATTGAATTTTTAATTGCCCGTCATTTTGGGTTTTGTTACGGTGTGGAGAATGCTATTGAAATATCGTATCGTGCAATTTCTGAAAACCTGGGTAAAAGAATTTTTTTACTCAGTGAAATGATCCACAACCCTGCAGTGAATGCTGATTTACAGGCTCGTGGGATTAAATTTATCATGGACACTAAAGGCAAGCAGTTAATTTCTTGGAATGAAATCAAGCAAGAGGACATCGTTATTATTCCTGCATTTGGTACCACAATTGAAATTAATGACATCTTAAAAAGTAAAAACATTGAGCCTAAGGCTTACAATACCACATGCCCATTTGTTGAGCGTGTGTGGAAAATGTCAAATAAGTTGAGTCAAAATGATTACACCATTGTGATTCACGGAAAGCACAACCATGAGGAGACAAGAGCTACATTTTCTCATTCTTCAGACGATGGACCTTCAGTGATTGTGAAGGATTTGTCGGAGGCGAAAGAATTGGCTAAGTACATAAGACAGGAGTTAAGTGACAAAGAGTTTTTTGTTCAGTTTGACGGCAAGTTTAGTAAAGGATTTACACCAAGTAAGCACTTGAGTAAAATTGGTGTCATTAATCAAACGACCATGCTGGCCACTGAAACTAAGGAAATTGCAGAGTATTTAAAAAATGAGGTAGAGAAATACCACGGAGAGGGAAAAGAAACTTTTGCAGACACCCGAGATTCCTTGTGCTACGCTACAAATGACAACCAAAACGCGACAATTGGATTATTAGAAGAGCAAGCTGATCTGGCTATTGTAGTTGGAGGTTACAACAGTTCTAATACGACTCATTTGGTTGAATTGTGTGAAGAAAAATTACCCACTTATTTCATAAATGGTCATGATAATATAATAAGTAAAAAAGAGTTATCTCATTTCTTATGGCAAACAAAAAAGAACATAAATACAAGTGATTACTTGCCTAGAAAGGAAAAGATTAGGATAATACTTACCTCAGGAGCTTCATGCCCTGATGCCGAAGTGGACAAGGTGCTGACTAAACTTCTTTCTTTTTTTGAAGGAACGAAAAGTAGCGAGGAAGTGCTAAGTGAAATTGAAAAAAAGACGACAACATGAGTGTTTATTCAGGCATCATAAGACCATTATTTTTTAAGCTGTCTCCAGAAAAGATACATCATTTAGCATTTTCAATAATGAAGGTGCTGAACAACACTCCAATTGTAAAACAAGTGATTCGCTCCATGTTTGTAGTGAAATCACCTAAGTTACAAAGGGAATTATTTGGTTTAAAGTTTTCCAACCCGGTGGGTTTAGCTGCTGGTTTTGATAAAGATGCAAAACTGTTTAACGAGCTTGCCGATTATGGATTTGGTTTCATTGAAATTGGAACATTGACTCCAAAAGGTCAGGCTGGAAACGCTAAGCCTCGTTTGTTTAGGCTAACCGAGGATACTGCATTAATCAATAGAATGGGATTCAACAACCAAGGAGTGGATGCTGCTGTTGAAAGGTTGAAAAACAGAAAGACGAAGATCATCATCGGTGGTAATTTAGGAAAAAACAAAAGCACGAGTAACGAAGATGCCGACGAAGATTATTTGACAGTGTTCAATAAACTATTTGATTACGTTGATTATTTTGTAGTCAATGTGAGTTGTCCTAACATGGGTAACCTTACCGAATTACAAGAAAAAGAACCATTGAAAAGATTGCTTAAAAAAGTGATGGATGAAAATGCCAAACGTACTAGTCCAAAACCAGTACTTCTAAAAATAGCACCTGATTTAAGCGAAGTGGAATTGGACGATGTGATTGAAATCGTAAAAGAATTAAAATTAAGTGGAGTAGTGGCGGCGAACACTTCGGTAAACCGTGAGGGATTAAAAACTTCTCAAAACAAGTTGGAATCCATTGGGTATCCAGGAGGTTTAAGTGGAGTTCCTGTAAAGGATAGGTCTACTAAAGTCATCAAGTACCTTTACAGTAATCTTGGTGATGATTATCCTATCATCGGAGTAGGTGGAATTCATACAGCACAGGACGCTCTTGAAAAGTTAAATGCTGGAGCTAAACTTGTCCAAGTATATACAGGCTTCGTATACGAAGGACCTGG
Organism: Saprospiraceae bacterium; assembly: GCA_047631875.1. GTDB lineage: Bacteria > Bacteroidota > Bacteroidia > Flavobacteriales_C > JBLIAZ01. The sequence goes on along the minus strand of JBLIAZ010000016.1, from coordinate 3,388 downwards.
CTTGGTAAAAAGCATCAACAAAGAACTACTGAAGGGTAAAAGTTAAAGTGTCAGTACTGACAACTTTTCACTACTTCAAGTTCATTCCATTTATTACAATCTCATATTTTTTACCAGCGACTTTGTTGAAAGTAACTTGAAGTACTTGATTTTCCTTTCCTTTTAACATGATGTAATTGTCCGACCAAATTGCAGGAGCTACATCTTCTTTTGTTTCACTGTCAATTACAGTAGCTTGAATTCCAAATGCAATTTGATCACTCTTGTTTGACAATACAACTTCAATTCCGTCAGGAGTATCAGCGCTTTCCAATCCTAGTTCTACTTTACTTAAGTTCCGTAAGGCTGTGAAATCACAAAAGCTCAAGTTTGGCGTGTATATCCACGAACTGTTATCGTAATTGGGATCAATAACGTCTTCAATTGGGGACAACCAGTAATTGTTTTTGTGGGTAGTTCCATTGTCCTCAGTTGTAGTAACAAAAACAAACTCAGTGCTGTCGGAAGTAGCTTTTAAGCTAAATACTTTGTGTGAGCCTCCCGCAACATCACTTAGTGTGGTGTCTAGTGTATGTAGTAATTCTGATTTGCTATTGAATACCTTTACAGCAACTTGAACGGATTTTAAAGTGCTTGGCTTATCATTTACCAAGTATATTCCATGGTCACCATAATTGTATATCCCTAACACTTGTTCGTTCGCCTTTTTAGTTCCGAAGTATGCTCCGGTTGGTTGTAAGTAAAAATCATACAATTGCCAAAAAGTTTCTGGCCATGCTGAATTCAACATCCATTGTACAATCCCCGTCGTGTTTGGTTGATTCACCCTGAATGCTTCAAACATTGGACGAATAGCCTCGTAACTTGCGATTTGGGATACCAAAGCAAAATCTTTCAAAGTAGGAGATGCTCCATACCTTGTTTCAAATGCTTTCATGTATTTTCCCATCGTCCCAAAAGCATATCTTCCATGGTGGAAATTCCAAGTGGAATCAATTGGGTAATTAACGTCTTCCCCATACATTTTGATAAGTGATGAATAGACTGGAGGTTGTGGGCCAGGACCAGTTTCGGTGTTGAATCCAAAAGCTCCACCCCTTACAGTGTCATTGTACCAGTAGTTAGGCGTCACGTAATCGTATGGGCCTTCCATTTTCACACCAGTTCCACCACTGATTCCACTCTTGTGCCATTTTGCGGCACCTAGGTAATTACCTGAAGGATTGGTTTTCTTCAGCATGTCAATGAATTTTTTTTCTAGTTCAGGGTGAGGTAAAAAATCACTACCTCCAACCCACGAATAAATAGAAGCGTGGTTCCGTAAATATTTTATTTGACTTTCCCAATAGCTAGCCACTAAGTCAATTTCAGTTTCATCGTCAGCACATCCATATTTGTCCTCGTTACAAGGAGTTCCTATGTAGTCGTGCCATTCCCAATGGCAACTGAAACCTACCATGGCAAGTAAACCGTACTCATCACAAAGGTCATAAATATGGTGGTCTTTTCCCCAAAACCCTTCAAACCTCACGCAGTTCATGTTCATGTCAACCACGTATTCCATTTGTTGAACGTCATACAAGGAATCGTTTTCTAAAAATAATTTATCCAACCATCCGGCTCCTTTAATTAATATTTTTTGACCGTTTATTTCATATCCTCTATGACCATTCTCGTTCTTGTAATCAGTCATTTTTCTGATTCCGAATTGCACTTTTTCTTTTGATGAAACAGCATCATTTACCGAAGCAGATAAATTCAACTGGTATAGGTTTGCTTTACCGTATCCTACTGGCCACCATACTTTTGGTTTAGTCACTTTAAGTGCTGGAACATCAGCCGATGTCATTACGACTTCCTTACTTTCTTTTGCTGATAAGGTTACTTCGTGTGAAAACGATGATTCACCAAATTGTCCCCTCAAAGTCACGGTTTGTTCCTTGTCCGTGTTGTTTTGTAAAGCTGTTGAAATAGTTAATTCTGCACTTGAAAAATCCTCGATGTTTAAATCTGATTGCACAAAAGTTTCAGACATAGATACTTCCTTGCTCACATTTAAATGAATGCCTCTCCATATCCCCATGTTTTTATCCGGTGGAGTTGGTGCCCAATCCACAAAGCCAATTGAATATGCACCAGTCCCTGGTGGGAGCAACAAGATTGCTAAGTGATTTTCTCCTTGCTTAAGGTTTTCCGTGACTTCCAATTCAAAAGTATTGAACGCGCCTGCAATTTCGTTTGAATCAGCCACTAAAACCCCATTTAAAAACACATCAGCTTTGTAATTAATTCCGTCAAAATTTAAACTAAAAGTGTTGTTTTTCAGTTCTTCAAGAGTAAAAGTAGAAGTAAACCACCAGGGCTTTAAAATAGAATCCATAGGGATTTTAGCCATGTTGTTTTCCGCGTATGGATTTTTATAGATTCCATTGTCAACTAAAATTGACATCACCGTACTAGGTAGTTGTGCAGCTAACCATCCTTTGTTGTCTGCTTTAGACGAACTTAATTCAACTCCATCGTTACTGACTTCGGTAGCTCTTTTCATGAACCACCCATCATTCAATGAAACATTAGAGTTTTCGTCTAAGTTTAATTGTGATGCTTGATCTTGCACCTTATTTTCACAAGAGAAGAAGAAAAGTGTAACAGCGACAAAAAGATAAGGTTGAATTTTCATGAGCGTGATTATTTGTTCCTGACAAATATATGTCATCAATCCAATTTATTGGCTATTAATCAAGATTGTCTTGAAAATGTCATGAACTTGATTTTTATGATACTTAAGGTAACCGGGAACAAGAGGTTATTATGTTATTGATGGTCAGTGTTTTGATCAGTTTTTAGCTTTATTTTTTTTGACCATTCCTTTGTAGGGGATTCAAGTACTAGCCAAAAAACAGATGCTCCAATTATTGAACAAAACAAGCTAAAAGTCACTAGTGCGACTTTAGAAGAGTGGCTACTTAGGTTCCTTCCTAAAAAGTAAATAATATTTCCTCCAATCACTCCATGAGTGAGGTACAGTGAATATTAAAAGTCTCCCAATTTGTTGAATAATTTGTAATCAATGTTTGTAAAGGCAATTACTCCAACAGTGATTATAGAAGTCAAGGCGATGTCAAATCCATTTGTAAATGCTGTGATGATCGTGCAAATCAACAAGCTAATAATACCGGTGTATTCACTCATCTTTCCCTTTGTTATTATTAACTTAGAATCAATAGTTCTTTAATTTGTCATTCTTTTTCATTATCTTTCTGAGATGGAAAAAACAGATTTACGAAGTGTCTTAGACCACGAAAGAAGTATCATTCGCAGGGATGCAATAAAAATGATAAAGCGAGGAGATAAAAAAAAGGATATAGCTTTATTTTATGGAGTCCAT
>JBLIAZ010000015.1:0-21798 GCA_047631875.1 Saprospiraceae bacterium | reverse complement strand
TCGTACTCTTCGCATTCTTCACCTGATTCTTCTTTATCATTTGTATTACCTCAACCCCACCTATTGTCCTCTTTGCTGACTCAAAATCCTTGAATCCCAGACCACGTTGCAGCCTCCATTTCACATGGCCGATGGTCCTGTTCAACAATGTTATTGAGGTACTTGCATTGCCTAATCTCAATGCTCGTATAGCATCTTTTATTGTACACACGAATGGCATGAGTATTCGAGCCACTCTTGTCAATATTGATAATCTCTGGAACACCATTCCCTTCAATAGCTTTAATCAAAAAGGATTGTGCTGACATACGCTGCCTTCTCTTTGTAAGTAGGAAGTCTACAGTATTTCCCTGCTTATCCACTGCTCGATACAAGTACCTCCATTGTCCCTTTACCTTGATGTACGTTTCATCCATTCGCCACCTCTTACCCACTTGGTGTTTATTGCTTCTGACTTTGTGGATTATGTAAGGAGTAAACTTGAAAACCCAACGTTGAATTGTGGAATGGTCAATCGTGACACCTCTCATTTGGAGTAACTCTTCAACTTCACGGTAGGACAAGCCAAACTTGAGCTTGGAATAAACTGCAAAAAGGATGATTGCTTTGGGAAATCTATGACCTGAGGTATTCATGTTTTGAGCTATTGGTGGTAGTCAAAACTAGAACTTTAGAAATCAGGTGACCTTAATGCGACAGAACCAAGAAATGAGGCTATTAAGTACATTGGTGAACATAGGAAGTCGAGATGGAAACGAGAGTTTGATTACCATCAGCGGGAACTGGTAGAGAACCTCTTTAGCCGATGGAAAATCATTTATGGAGAAAACATAGGTCCAAGAACAGTCAGTCACAACAGGTAGAAGTTACGTTAAAATCATTTATTCTGAACAAAATGACTGACCTTGGAATGCCTGAATGGAAGCGAATTTACTTCTTGAATTAGAGTGGTAAAATGAAAGATTCAGATTGTTTTGTCTGAGAATCTATCCATGCAACAAGACCAACAAGACCTAAACAAGACCGCAACAAGACCTAAAAAAGTAAAAGCTCCCCGAAGATTTGTATCTAGGGGAGCTTTTATCTTGATTTAATTATGATTTAACGGCTCCAAAAGCTTGGGTCAAATCTTCAATGATATCATCAATATGCTCGATTCCAACGCACAACCTAAGTAAATCGGCTGTAACGCCGGCAGCAGTTTGCTCTTCGATGTTCATTTGCCTGTGTGTTGTGGATGCAGGGTGGCAAGCTAATGATTTGGCATCTCCAATATTGACTAATCTCTTAAATAATTTCAATGAGTCATAAAATTTCTCAGCTTCATCATACCCACCTTTGATTCCAAAAGTTAACAAAGACGACGGTTTTCCGTCACAATATATTTTAGCTAATTCATGATATTCACTACTTTCCAAACCTCCAAAATTCACCCAAGATACAGCGTCATGACCTTCTAAGAATTTAGCAACTTTTAAAGCATTATCGCAGTGTCTTTCCATCCTTAAACTTAATGTTTCCAAGCCTTGCATAATCTGCCAAGCAGCAGTAGCACTGATTGCTGAACCTGTGTTCCTTAAGGCAACTGTCCGCACTCTGCCAATATATGCCGCAGGTCCAAAAGCTTCAGTATAAACTACGCCATGATAAGATGGTTCAGGATTGTTTAGCATAGGAAACCTGTCTTTATGTTTTACCCAATCAAAAGTTCCTCCATCAACGATAACTCCACCTAAGGTTGTTCCATGCCCTCCTATGTATTTAGTCATAGAATGCACGACAATGTCTGCACCGTACTCAATAGGGTTGGTTAAAATTGGAGTTGCAACTGTATTATCAACAATTAAAGGAACTCCAGCAGCTTTCGCAACAGCTGAAATAGCTTTTAAATCAGCTATATTTCCTGCGGGATTCCCAATGCTTTCGCAGTAAACAGCCTTTGTTTTATCATCGATTAGTTTTGCGATATCCTCTGGGTCCGAAGACTCTGCGAAACGCACTTCAATCCCCTGCTTTGGCAACATATGGGCGAATAAAGTGTAAGTCCCTCCATAAAGGTGAGGTGTCGAAATAATATTATCACCAATTTCAGCAATATTAATAATAGAGTAATTAATAGCTGCACTTCCTGAACTTACGCAAAGGGCAGCAACTCCACCTTCCAATGCAGCAACCCTTTGTTCTAAAACATCAACGGTAGGGTTCATTATTCTGCTATAAATGTTTCCAGGGACAGCAAGATTAAATAAATCGGCACCATGTTTTGCATTATCAAATTCGTATGCAACAGTTTGATAAATAGGAACTGCAGCCGATTTTGTTGTTGGTTCAGTTTCGTATCCCGCGTGAATTGAAATCGTTTCTTTTTTCATTAACTATAATTTTAGTTTTGTTTATACGCTACCAATTGAACCAAAAAGACTTATTGTTCCAGGATAGCCTCCAAGAATTAAAGTTAGTAATTTCGAGTCAATTCTACCAGAATGAGAGTGCACAAATCAAAATTACATGTAATGGTTTTTGCAAGTATACGAACCTAAACGAGTTCTTGTTACATGGATAACTCAACTCATTAAACTTACTAATTTTGTAGAATGAGAGACTAACAAAAATATAAAAATAGCGGTCGAGTAGGCAAAGAGAACTCCCCCCTAAGTCTCTCACAGAAACGTACGTGAAGCTCTCACTTCATATGCCCATTAAGTGCATTAGTGAACACAAGAAATCAAGATGAAAACGAGAATTTGATTACCATCAAATAGGATTGGTAGAGAATCTCTTTAGCCGATGGAAAATCATGGTTCTGTCGCATTAATAATTCCAAAGCTAACAAAACTAATTAACCACTACTATCCTACCAAAGAACAGAACGTACGATAGTTCGTACTCGTTGGATTCTTAACCTGATTCTTTCTTATCATTTGTATTACCTCAACACCACCAATCGTTCGCTTTGCTGATTCGAACTCCTTGAATCCTAAACCTCGTTGTAGCCTCCACTTTATATGCCGATGGTCCTGCTCCACAATGTTATTGAGGTACTTGCATTGCCTTATTTCAATACTGGTATAGCACCTTTTGTTATACACCCTAATAGCATGAGTGTTACTACCACTCTTGTCAATGTTGATTATTTCAGGAACTCCATTCCCTTGGATAGCCCTAATGAGGAACGATTGTGCTGACATCCTTTGTCTACGCTTGGTGAGTAAGAAGTCAACTGTATTACCCTCCTTATCAACTGCTCTGTATAAGTACCTCCATTGACCTTTTACCTTGATGTAAGTTTCATCCATTCTCCAACGTTTACCCACTTGATGCTTGTTGCTTCTTATTCTAGCAATGACATGTGGAGTGAACTTGAATACTCAACGCTGTATAGTAGAGTGGTCAATTGACACACCTCTCATTTGCAATAGTTCTTCAACCTCACGGTAGCTGAGTCCAAACTTAAGTTTTGAGTAAACTGCGAATAGAATGATTGCTTTGGGAAATCTGTGACCTGAGGTATTCATGTTTTGAGCTATTGTTGGTAGTGAAAACTAATGAACTAGAAATTAGGTGGGCTTAATGCGACAGAACCGGCTACAAACCGAAGTGACCTTAAAATCATTCATTCTAAATAAGATGACTAACCTTGAAATACCTTAATGGAAAAGGATTTACCTCTTCGATTAGGATACTAAATTGAAAGCTTCAGATTCTTGTGGCTGAAAATCTATCCATGCAACAAGACTCTTTACCGCCTCTGTTTAAACTACAGTACTAGATGGTCTCGCTATAGAGTTTTTCCATCTTTGCATCACAAGAATTGATACTAAGACACCTGAACAAATGCCTTCCACAAATAGTGCTAGACAATATTTTGATAAAGAAGCACCGCTCCCTACAGGTATAATTGTTTCTCCTACTGCAGTCAAATAATCAATTCCTTGATAAGTTATTATGTAAATTGAAAAAGCAAATATACTAAGGGCTACACCTATGAAAGATGTCACAAACGAGGATAGTAAAACAGATAATAAACTAGCGTTTTTTTCTACCATGACGCTTCTAACTGTTCTATTAACGAAATAGTAAATAATTAGCACATTAAAAAACCTTAGGTAAACTTCGTCTTGAAGTCCAAAAAATTGCATTAAAAGAAAGAAAACTGAAATGGCTCCTAATATCTTAAGACCATTTTTAATTGCGGTGGTTTCTTTTATCATAAAGTGATTATTGTTTAAATTTAATTATTAAAGATTGTTTTTTATTATAAAAATAATTTAAAGCTGTGTCAAGTTTTTTATGTTCCTCTTATATATTCTTCATCATTAATCTTCCCATAGCTCTTAATCCGTTTATATAAGAATTTACACTCTTCGTAAAATTCATTTTCTTCTAGATTCCGAAGCAAGAAAACGAGAGATTCAACAATATTAGTCTTTCTAGGTAGCTTTTCAACCTTGGGAACAGGCTCTTGAGTCATTAATGATTTCACGTACAGCTTAAGTTGACTAAATACATGTTTTCGGTCTGCTAGAAAACTCACTCGTTGCAAAGACTTAATTGATTTATTTATCAAGTCAATATTTAGCTCAAGTCGCTGAAGAGAATCGTTTTCTTTCCTGTTGTTTGCCAAAACTTGGCTAAGCCGATTGGATTCAAGACTTAATTTATCTAACTCGTTGTTTAAATTGTCTATCTCTTCATTAAAGAATAGATTTAGATGGATTAGTGGTTTTTGTCTCATGATTATAGTATACCAAACAAAGTGCTGAAAATCAAAGTACTGAAAAACAACACATTAAGATTTAATAATTTCTCTTTTTGAGACTTTTATCTTCTTGTTGTTTGGATAACTTCCAATAATTAAAGTTAGTTATGTTGCTCCAAACCCATTAGATGAGAGTACACAAGTCAAAGGTGGTGGGGTCAGGTGGTGGGTTTTAATCCACCATCATGTATCTTTATTCCAATAAATTCAAGAAATGAAAACATTTGTATTTGCCCTAATCATCTTATGCATCGGGACAGCTTGTTCAAAGATTTACCCTGATGAGGAATTTTCGAGAGTTAGAGAAAACTACGCATATGACGCAATCAGGTTTGATGGGTTATGGTATCAGAATGCCCCAAGCTCTTCTAGAAACTACTATCGATGGTTTTTGAATAAGAATGGAATTGTTAAATATGATGGTACAATTGACTCATTAGATGCCCTAGCTCAATTCGATGGAACTTTAAATGAAAAAAAAGGTATTTGGGGTATCTTTTACGGTAATGAAACAGAATTAGTTTTTGAAGAATGGCTTTCAGTTACGTCACACCTAGCTGTATATAAGTCACATTACAAGATACTTAATGACACAACAATTGTTCAATATCTTGGATATTGTGTGGAATCATATAAGAATTGTAAGGTAAAGGCTCCGTTTGACACATTACATTTTCATCCTTTTTCTCCTAAACCTGATAGTATTACTCCGTTCATCGACTAACTATGGACCATCAGTATCTAACTAATTAAAACCGATTTACTTCAATGGGATATTATAGCTTAAATAGCAACCTCCTACAACACAATCAAGAGGTTGAAAGTTCGAATCTCTTCAGAGTCACTTAATAATGAAGGGGTTACGAAAGTAGCTCCTTTTTTTTGTGCCTTGTGGTGGGGTCAGGTGGTGGGTTTTTAGTCCACCACTTTTGAATTTAGGTTATCCGAATCGTTTGAATTAGAACTTTACAAATTGTAAGGGCCTTAATGCGACAGAACCAAACAGAATGTTTATTAATCATATTTTTTGACTAGTTTAGGTTTTGATTACAATGTTAGAAATGATGAGTGAAAAAATTATCGAAAAAATTATCTCAGAAACTTTTGAGATACCTGTAGACACTGTGAATATGAACAGCTCTAAAAAGGACGTAGCGCAGTGGGACTCAATCGGACATATTCATTTGATGGTAGCTCTTGAAGAAGAGTTCGAAATCACAATCAACGCAAGTGAATTTGCTGACCTTAATTCTGCACAGGAAATTACAGTATTCATAAGTAAGTTAACTTAGCTAAGTGCCAATCATAAACGTGCTCTTGTCCTATGATTACGAACTCCCTTTAGGTGGGATAACTGGTAGTTTTGACGAGTGTTTATTTGCTCCGACCAACGAACTGTTAAATTTAGCAGCTAAAATCAATGTTCCTCTTAATTTCTTTGCTGATGTTTTGTCTTACGACAGGTTTAAGCATTACGACAGAAAAGATTACGTTGAAAGTTTTGAGGAGCAAATGAACAGAGCCTACAAGAAAGGTCATGATGTGCAATTACATTTGCACCCTCATTGGAAAGAAACTGAAATTAAAGGTGACCTATTTATTCCTTCTGATAAATATGGTTTAGACTCGTTTGTAGATGCTGAGTTTCCAAATTCAATTGATGGAATAATTCAAAATGGTATTTCGTTGTTGAACGATATAATTCAAGATGAAAATTATGCCTGTATTGCTTACAGAGCTGGAGGATATGTTTTAGCACCAAAGTCAAATGAAATTTTAACAGCTTTGAGAAAAAACGGAATAAAAATCGATTCAAGCGTATGCCGAGGATATTTTTTTAAGTCGGATTTATCCACAGTTGATTACAGCAACGTACCTAACAAAGCCAATTGGTACCTTGATTTAAACGGTGATTTTACTAAGGAAGGGAATCAAAACAACGGCATTTTTGAAATCCCTATTGCGAGTAAATCAAAAAGTATCTTTGAAGTACCTACTGCTTTGAAAATGAAAAAACATGCGCATCGAATGCCTGCAAACCGAGGTAGAATGATACATAACAAGCCATTACGATTAAATTTCGCAGACAAAGTCAAAAAAATAAAATCTTCAAGAATGTTGACCTTCGATAATTACACGTATTCGCCAGATTTCAACATGAATGTTTTAACTAATTACGTCGATAAATTCAAAGACGAAAAAGAAATTTTCTTATCAGCAATAGGGCATCCTAAGTCTATGGGCAAGTATTCATTAGAGCTGATGGAGCAGTTCATTTTAAAAAGCAGGGCAAAGTATGGAAATAACATTCGATTTGTTACCTATTCTGAAGTAGCTAAAACATTAAATTTACAGTAATGTTAAATTTATTAAAGAAAGTAGTTGGTGTCACAAACTTCAAAAAGCTGAGGCTGTTTGGATATCGTTTTAAGTTTTTTTTGAGCAAAACTTTAAATGAAACGGAATTTGAAGAATTTCTCAGAAGTAAAATAAAAATTGCCTCTGGAGACACTTTATTTATTCACAGTTCAGTCGACAAATTAAATATTTCATTTTCCAAAGGTAAAATATTAGACATCTTATTAAAAATCGTTGGCAAGGATGGCACTCTCCTCTTCCCTGCTTGGCATTTTAATTATAGGGCAGAGGAATATTTGCAAGACAAATCAAATGAATTTAATGTTTTAAAATCCTTTTCTGTCATGGGATTGTTAACAGAAATAGCGAGGAGACATCCGAAGGCTAAAAGAAGTTTACACCCAACTAATTCAGTAGTAGCTATTGGAAAACATGCTGAAGAATTAGTGAGTGAACATCATTTGTCTGTCTATCCAAATGGCGACAAAAGTCCTTTCTATCGGTTGTTGGATTACCACGGAAAAGTGGTTGGAATTGGTGAACAAGCAATGCATAGTTTGTCTTTTGTTCACTGCATTGAAGACGTTTATAAAAGTAAATTCCCGATTCAAACGAGGACTGATGAAGTATTTGAGGGACGAGTAAAAGATTTTCAGGGCAACGAAATGATAGTCTTGACAAAAGCTGCTCACAAGAACATAACAAAACGAAACGTTCAAAAATATTTGAAAGCCAATTTCAACAGCCAAGAAATTACTTGTTTTTCGAAAGGTGGTTCTGATTTTTTTGTTCTACAAACAGCCCGTTTTTACAGCAAAATGGAAAACCTTACAAAACAAGGAATTACCATTTACGACATGTAACTAAAGAGCGTGGCGTAAAGTGACCACTCCTCCTGACCACGACAAGCCTACTCCAAACCCTGTAAGTAAGGCGTTTTTAGGTAATGAATCTTCTTTGAATGCTGCTGCCGAATATTTTTTAAGCGCTATAGGAATGGTCGAAGACACTGTATTTCCACCATCCCTGACGTCAATAAAGAATTGTTCTTTTTCAATTTTTATCTTTTTCCTAATTAATTCTAGTAGCATTTTGTTTGCCTGATGAAGTATGTACTGATCAACTTTAATTTGATTATTTTTTTTCAAAACATCCGAAATAAATACCGGAATTTTCTTTTGTGTAAAATCAAATACCGCTGGTCCATCCATGTATAAAAAATCGTTATTTTTTGATTTTGAATCAGCAGTGGTATTTGCTTTCGGTTTGTTTTTAAGAATCAGCTTGTCAGCACCAGAACCATCCGTTCCGTATAAGAACTCTCCAATGTCGTCTGTGTCGGAATACGTCACCAAAGTTGCTGTTGCTGCGTCACCAAACAGAGACCTGTTGACCCTGTCTTGAGTACCTAAATATTTAGAATACGTATCAGCAGTAACAATTAACACTTTACTTGCAGACTTATTTTGTATTAAGCTTTTAGCTAAACTGAGACAATATGTATACCCTGAGCATCCTAAATTGATATCTAAAGCTCCAATTGTTGTTTGTAATTTTAATTTTTCTTGTAACACACAAGCTGTAGTAGGGAGTACAAATTCTGGACTTTGAGTACAGTAAAGCACAAAGTCAACGGACTCCTTGTTGTGACGTTTAAATATTTTTCGGCAAGCTTTAACGGCTAAATCTAATGCAGAAGTTTCAGAGTCGGCAATGTACCTGTTTTGTATTCCAACTACTCGTTCAAACTTATCAAAATCATAATCCTGGAACTCTATAGCAAGGTCATTGTTGCTTAATTTATGTGCAGGATAGTAATACTCTATCGCTTCAATTTTTGCTCCCATTTTTTTGAACTAGTGTAAATATAGTTTTTAATTACGACCGTAAAACTAAATTAAAATTAGTTTTAACTGTTACAACCTTTCATAAAACAAGGAGCCTATAGGCACCTTAACTATGCAAATATAAGCTTCACTAAGCGCTCAAAGCTATCAAACAACAACCAGATGTGTACATGACCCAACGGACACATTATGAGTGAGGTAATGATACCTACCAGCAAAAAAGTTGGCGTAATAAGATGAAAGAACACAACAATTCAGACGAACAGCTTTTTCGTTGTCAACTAATATTGATTACAGTGAACTTTCTGACTAGCTGTTCATCGTAATCAAAAACTCATCGTTGTTTTGAGTATGCCTGATCCTATCTTGTAAAAACTGCATGGCTTCTTGAGAGTTCATGTCAGCAAGGAATTTTCTTAGTGCCCAAATTCGTTTTAAAGAATGGTCGGCAAGTAATAAGTCATCACGTCTGGTACTTGACAATGTCAAGTCAATGGCTGGATAAATTCTTTTGTTAGCTAGTTTCCTATCCAAAACCAATTCCATGTTTCCAGTTCCTTTAAACTCCTCAAAAATCACTTCATCCATTTTTGAACCTGTATCCACAAGGGCTGTAGCTAATATGGTTAATGAACCTCCATCTTCGATGTTCCTTGCAGCCCCAAAGAACCTTTTTGGTTTATGTAATGCATTGGCATCCACACCTCCTGAAAGTACTTTTCCAGATGCTGGAGAAACCGTATTGTATGCACGAGCTAATCTTGTAATTGAATCAAGTAAAATAACCACATCGTGACCACTCTCTACCAATCTTTTAGCTTTTTCCAACACGATGTTAGCCACTTTAACATGCCTCTCAGCTGGCTGGTCAAAAGTAGACGCAATTACTTCGGCGTTTACGTTACGTGCCATTTCTGTGACTTCCTCTGGTCTTTCATCAATAAGTAACACAATCATGTAAACTTCTGGATGATTTTCTGCAATAGCATTTGCTACTTCCTGTAACAATACTGTTTTACCAGACTTTGGTTGTGACACGATTAATCCCCTTTGTCCTTTCCCAATTGGTGCAAACAAATCCAAAATACGCATGGCAATCGGTTGTTTTTTACCGGAAACAAGGGTGAATTTTTCATCGGCAAACAAAGGTGTCAAGTATTCAAACGGAATCCTATCACGAACTACCTCAGGTGATTTTCCATTGATTTCCAATATTTTCACCAACGGAAAATATTTTTCACCTTCCTTTGGTGGACGAATGTCACAAATTACGGTGTCCCCGGTTTTTAAACCGTATAATTTCACTTGATTTTGCCCTACATAAATGTCGTCTGGAGATGACAGGTAATTGTAATCTGAAGACCTTAAAAAACCATAACCATCAGGCATCATTTCCAATACACCTTCACTGGTCACAACGCCATCAAAGTTGTACAATGGCTCTTTCTTATTTTCCTTTTTCTGATGATTAGGATTGCTGTTATTGCTGTTGTTATTTTGTTGAGAGCTGTTTTTTTGCTTGTTCCTTCGTCTGTTGAATTTTTCCTCTGGCGTTTCTTTTTTCCGCTCTTCACTCTCCTCCTGCTTATTCCCGCTACTCTTGCTCTCTGAGTTTTTTTCTTTTACTTGGCTCCCTGGCTTTTCTTTGACAGGTTCTTTCTTTTCACCTTTAAGACCATCCTCTTTAGAAGCACTTACCTCCTTAGTAACAGCAGGTGCTTTTTTATCGTCAGATCCTTCAGGTGAACCTGTGATTTTTTCAATGATTTCTTTTTTCTTCATTTTATCGTTGACTTCAACACCAAGAGTTGTTGCAATTTCACGTAATTCAGAAACTAATTTTTTACTGAGTTCAGCAGTATTCGACATACAAAAAGATTAAATAAGGTAATTATAGAGATAAAACTGTAAATTCTTAATAGAGAATCAGCTGTAGCAGATTGCTAAGCTAATGATAATACAATTTTAATTAAATTTTCACAAACTTCACATAAAAATCAGTTTTTTTTACTCTTAAGAAGATATTGGCTAATATTGCATAAAAAACAACCATGCTTCAACGGATTCAAAGTTTATACTTGGCAGTAACAGTTTTAGTTCAAGTCCTAGTTTCACAATTCACCTTCCTGAATTTCACCCAAAACGAAGTGAGCTATACACTTAGCACTGGAGGAATTACTGACAATAGCGGATCAATTGTATTGTCCGACTATAAGCAAGTATTCATTGTAGTCTTAGCTTGTATTTTTGCCTTAGTCGCAATTGCCCTTTTCAAAAACAGAAAACTTCAATTGAAACTCACTAAACTAATCGGATTTATTTGCTTGGCACAATTATCATTTGTGAGCATAAGTGCTTACCGGTTAATGGAAGAGGGTGTTACCGACTTAAACGCCGGAGTTGCAACTTTACTTATCCCTTTATGTTTAGTTTCAGTGTTCCTTGCGAACAAAGCAATCAAAAAAGACGAGAATTTAATTAAAAGCATAGACAGAATTCGGTAAGCTTTTGTCTATTTTACTTAAAGATTTACTTTTAAGCATTCCTTAATAATAAAGGAGACAAGTTTATTTTAACTGTTGCCATCTAGATCTTGAATCAAGGGAAATGGTAAGTCATCATTTTTTTAACAATGATACATAAGTAATTCATGAAGAACATTTCATAATTTAGACACATGGTTGAATTGTTAAGCTCACCTTTGATGCTAAAGTCCTTGCACTTAATATTTGTAGTGACTTGGTTCGCAGGACTTTTTTACATTGTTCGTTTGTTCATATACCATGTGGAAGCTCAGGAAAAAACGGAACCTGCAAAAAGCATTTTATCCGAACAATATAAAATCATGGAAAAGAGACTATGGTACATCATCTCTTGGCCCTCCATGATACTGACCATAATAATAGCTTCCTCCTTACTGTATTCAAAGGGTATTGGATACATGATGCAAGATTACATGCTATTAAAGTTAGGCTTTGTAGCGCTGCTTGTTTTTTATCATTTAGGATGCCATAAAATATACAAGCAATTACAAAACACCATTTTCAAATACAGCTCTATGCAACTAAGATTATGGAACGAGGTAGCTACTTTGTTGCTGTTTGCTATCATATTTTTAATTGTTTACAAAAGCCTCGATTTTTATAAAGGGTTAGCAGGGTTTGTATTGCTTGCTATTTTGTTAATGTTAGGTATCAAGCTGTACAAAAAAAGCAGAAACAAGAGCGAATAATGCATAAAAAGACCATTAAAATAATCGTCTTTTTAGGAGTTTTGGCTCTATTGATTTTAGTAAGCGTTCAGTTTTTTTGGGCGAAAAACATTGTTCAACTTCAAGAAAAACAATTTAACCACAAAGTTAAAATTGCCTTATCCAACGCTGGATACAAACTAAGATTGATTCAGCATGAGTCTATTTCCAGTATTCACCCAGTAAAACAAATCAGCGACAATCAGTTCATTGTTCAAATTCAAGACATCATTAATCCTGTAGCGATCGACTCTATTCTTCAACAGGAATTTCATGATTTGGAAATGGACCTACCTTATAAGATTGGTATATATGACTGCTTTACAGACAGTGTAGTTTACTCACTGGGGGGGTCAAAACTTCAAGAAACCGTCACCGCGGAAGAATATGGTGTCAATTGGAATTTGGACAGCTACAATTTTGGAGTAGTATTTCCAAAAGTGAATAAGCACCTAATAAACCTTGAAATATGGACCATTGCTGTCCTCACGATATTAATGATGTTTTTCCTTATTAGTTATGTGATTTACTTGCTGATTCACCAGAAAAAGTTGGACGAAATTAAAAATGATTTCATCAACAACATGACGCACGAATTAAAAACTCCAATCAGCACAATATCTTTATCGGCTGATGTTTTGTGTGCTATTGAAAGCGGTGATGAAAAAATTTCGAGGTATGCAAAAATCATCAAAGAAGAAAACAACCGTTTAAAAAACCAAGTGGAAAGGGTATTGCAATTAGCTTTTTTAGAGCATGAAAGCTTAAACTTACGTTTGACAAAATGCTCTGTTAAAGACTTATTAGACAGAGCTATTTCCCCTTATTCGCTGAGTTTAGAAAAACAAAAAGGGCAAGTAGTAACCAATGGAAATGACGTCATCATCAATGCTGACGAGCACCACCTTACTCACTTGTTCAGCAACCTCATTGACAACGCCATTAAGTACTCTAAAAACAGTCCTGACATTCAAATTACATTAACTGAATCCCAAAACCTTGCTATCATTGCCATATCAGACAATGGGATAGGCATGAGCACCGAGGAGCAAAAAAGTATTTTCAAAAAGTTTTACCGAGTGCCTACTGGAAACGTGCACGACATTAAGGGGTTTGGAATTGGTTTGAATTATGTAAAATCGATCATTGAGTTGCACAAAGGAAAAATTGAAGTGGAATCAACCCGCAACAAAGGAACCACATTCACGTTATATTTTCCGGTATGAAAGCAAGAAAAATAAAAGTGCTGCTGGTTGAAGACGATGAAAATTTAGGTTTTGTAACCAGTGACACCTTATCCGACCATGGTTTTAACATTGATTGGCAAAAAGACGGAAAAGCTGGATTTGATGCCTTTTGCAAAAACGAATACGATCTTTGTATTTTAGATGTAATGCTTCCGATAAAAGATGGATTCACTTTGGCCCGAGAAATAAAAGCCATGAACCCACAAATTCCTATTTTATTTCTGACCGCAAAATCATTGGATTACGATAAAATTGAAGGATTCAAAATTGGGGCGGATGATTATGTAACGAAGCCTTTTAACATTGACTTGCTGAGTTTGAGAATGAAAGCATTATACAAGAGAAGTTTGCCTTTTTCTCCTGCTCAAGAAGACCTTCTCCACGTTGGAAACATTACTTTTGATTACAACAGTCAATTAATAACCACAGGTACACATCAAGAAAAACTCAGTAAAAAAGAAACCGAAATATTTAAACTGTTGTGCATATACAAAAACAAAGTGCTGTCTAGAGAAATTGCTTTGAAAATGATTTGGGGAGAAAATGACTATTTTAAAGGCAGAAGCATGGATGTATTCATCGCCAGGTTACGAAAAGTGTTAAAAATTGACGACAGCCTAGAAATTATAACGGTACACGGAAAAGGCTTTCAATTGACTGAAAAAGAGTGATTACGGGAAAAGAAAAAATAATAGTTTTTGATGGGCAATGTAACTTATGTAACAAATGGGTCCAGTTCATATTGAAGTATGATCGAGATAAAAAGTTCAAATTTTGTGCTTTGCAATCCAAAACTGGTCAAAAAATTAATACCGTTTTTTTAAAAGAGATGAAGGAAGGAAAAACCATCATTTACATTAACGGGAAAAGCATGTACTTGAAATCAACCGCTACCTTTTACATTTTAAGAGAATTAAGCGGTGTTTGGAGCTTCTTTTTTATTCTGGTAAGTATACCTCGCCCTATCCGTGACTACTTATATGATTTCATTGCAAAAAACAGGTATAAGTGGTTTGGGAAAGCAGAACGTTGCCTGGTGCCTACTAAAGAAACAATGAGCCGTTTTATTGACGCTCAAGTAAAGTAATTCTGTTCTCCCATCCGCTTTGTTAATAACATTCATACTACAAGTGAGGGAGTATGTATACATGCAATATCTTAGCTGTAGAATTTACAATGAGAAAAATTTACGCCAAAATACCAGCACTCGCTAAAAACAGGTACTTCATAACTGGCGTATTGTTTGTCGTGTGGATCAGCTTTTTTGACAGTTATAACTTTATATTCCACGCAAAATTAATCAGTCAAAAAAACGACTACAAAAACGAATTGAGCCGCCTAAAGAACGCCACATCAAAGAACAATGAATTCATTAGAAGACTACAAAACCCTGAGTTTTCAGAAAAATATGCACGAGAGAAATTCCTCATGAAAAAGGATGGTGAAGACATCTTTATTATTGAGTAAACATTCCTGAAACATAAAAAAGGCCAACACAATCTCGTGTTGGCCTTTTTTTTATTTACCCTTGTTCTTTTGAACTTGATTTCGATAAATTATTTGGTCTTGATGTATTCGTTTAACTCTTGTTTTGTTGAACTAAAATCAAAAGATGAATTTACTTGATAATAGTTTTTAGTATCGTAAATGTAGTCGTAAGCAAATTTTGCGAACTCGAGTTTTTCGTCTTCAAAACTAAACAACTTCATGATCGACTTTACTTGAGTGACTGTAATACACCTGTCAGTTAATGCCTGCTTTGCCACATTCATTTTATCATCCCCAAATGATTCTGCCTTGATAGCGTTCTTGATTGATCCCACTTCGCTTTGAGGGGGTTGACAACCTGTTGCCGTCACAGTCCCTCCCTTGTTAGTTTCATGTGTTGTTTCAACAACCTCCAACCCTCCTCCTGAAGTAGTTACAGTGGTTGATGTACTCGTAGAAGTACTGGAAGTAGAAGTCGCGGCAGTAGTCGTGGTTGCCGGAGTTGACACGAAATCAAGCAGTTTTTGTCTTTGCCCTGAAATCGTTAAAACATCCGCTACTTGTACATAATTTTCAGTATCAAGTGTGTGACGGTATGCTAATTTCGCCATGTCTAGCTGATAATATGAAGTAGTCAATTTAACCAACTGTATTACCTGCCCAGTACTAAAACAATTTTTCTGGATCTCAGTTTCAATGAATTCCTTTTTATTGAAACTGCTTTGCTTTTCGATCTTGTACTTTAAATTCAAAAACTGAGAGGCATTTAACGTGACCGAAGGACACATGGTTCCATTGGGCATTAAATTAACTGAAGTAGTGTCAGTGGTTACGTTGGTGGTTGCAGTAGTTGTGCTTGTCTCTACAGTTTCTCCTGGCACTCTGGTCATGTTAATGTTGAAACCTGGAACCGTCACATTTTCATTAGTTTGTCCTTGCACATGAATAAAGCAGAACAAAGAAACTGATGTTAAAAGTAAAATCTTTTTCATCTCGTAAGTTTTGTTGTGTTAATAAATGTAACCGTTTTAAGTTACTCTTCTTTAGGCTAAAGTTGTGCCAAAGTTTCAATTGAAAAATTTGGAATCGAAAAGATACAAAATACAAAAAACTGTAAATGCTCTAAGACTAGACAAATAAGAATTAGATGATTGAATATTTAAATTTCAGTTCCTCTATCAGCTTTGAACATCAAACCTTTTCCTTCACAACCACAACGATCTCCCCTTTCACAGTTTTGCTTTCAAAGTAATTTAAAACGTCACTTAAAGGTCCTCTTTTATGCTCCTCAAACATTTTAGTTAGTTCACGAACAACTACAATCTCACGATCAGATCCAAAAATATCCAACATCATGATCAAGGTTTTAACTAAGCGATGAGGAGATTCATAAAATATTACAGTGGTTGGCATTTGTGATAATATTTGCAACCTGGTTTGTTTACCTTTTTTGTGAGGTAAAAAGCCTTCGAAATAAAATTTATCACATGGAAACCCACTGGCAACAATAGCTGGGATAAGTGCAGTAGGACCTGGCAAACACTCCACTTCAACACCCTGATTAACGCATTCTCGAACCAATAAAAAACCTGGGTCAGAAATCCCTGGGGTTCCTGCATCGGAAACCAAACCTACATTTTCCCCTCCTTGGATTCTTGTTACAATTTGTGCTGTAATTTGATGTTCATTATTCAAGTGGTAAGCTTGCATCTTGACTGACAACTCCAAATGTTTCAATAATTTCCCTGTTTGACGAGTATCTTCTGCTAACACCAAGTCAACCTCTTTTAACATCCTAATGGAACGCAAAGTGATGTCTTCAAGGTTTCCAATTGGAGTTGGGATGATGATTAACTTAGCCATGAGACAAATATACTCAAACCAAACAGCTTCTCGGAATTTTAACGAAGGACCTTTCTTTTCTTTATCAAGGCGAAAAAATCAAGCATAGCATAGTTACGGTTTAGTTTTTAAACGAAGATACAGAGGAAAGGAACCAGCTAAAAACAGAAAAGTTGTTTGGCTTGAGTATATACTCAAAGCACACAGCTTTTCTGTATCTTAGATTCCTTTTTGATGACCAAACTGAGCAGCGACAAACGACAATTATTTAAGTACACCGTGGTGCTGTGTTTTGTACTTGCGACTTTCGCTTTGCAAGGGCAATCAAAGCTGTCCGACAACTTAAGTATTTCAGCAAATTACCAAATGGGTTACAGCTTACCCGAATACTCCGTTTTCACACTCATCACCAACGATTACATTCGTTCCTTTGAATTGTCAATCACCAAGGAAACCACAGGGAAAACTGAATGGGAACAAGCTTATCACTTTCCTGCTCATGGTTTGTCGATCTACTATTCAAACCTAGGTAACGATGATGTTTTGGGAAAAGAATTCGCCTTAAACTACTTTATTAAATTGTATTTACTATCTAAAGGTAGGTTTCAATTGTACAACATCACTGCTGGGGGAATAGGATACGTGAGCAAAATTTTCAGCCTTGAAAACAACTACCTTAATGTGCTGGTTGGCTCCCACTTTAACCTGCATTTCAATTTAAGATTTGGAACGCACTATAAATTATCTGAAAAAGTAAGTGTAAATACTGGGCTATCTTTTGACCATTTTTCTAATGCGAACGCCGCAAGTCCAAATGTAGGCATCAATACCTTTACAGCCTATGGTGGACTCAGTTATCTAATCGGAAAACGGACAGAACGAATTGACACTGTCATTGAAAAACACATTCCTAAAAATTCGTATTACTTATTTACAGGAATTGGTGGTAAACATACCCAATCTTTGTCGGCCACATACTTCCTAACCTCTTCCCTGTCATTTGAAGCAAAAAGAGCCATTACGAGAGGGTTTCATTTTGGTGTAGGGTTAGATTTTTTTTACGACTCCTCAGTTAAATCAGAGCTGAACAAAGAAAACAGGAACTACAAAGGTATTTATGATTTCCAAACAGGAATTCACATTTCCCAAGCGATAGTTTACAACAAGTTTAGCATTGCCTTGTATCAAGGAGTCTATGTTGGGTTGCAAGACCATGTAGGACGTAACATCATATACAACAAAGGAGTATTTCAATACAACCTAGTTAAAAACGTGACGGCAAGAGTATCAATGAAGTCACATTTACACATATTGGATTATCCAGAACTTGGCGTAGGAATACAGTTTTAATTTACAATGAAAAGGAATAATAGCAAATACACAATTCAAAATACCCTGATGATATTAGTAGTATTTATCATTGTCGTTTCTTGTCAAAAAAAGGATACAAACTACAGTAAAACCAGCTTACCTCAAGCTTTCTTAAAAGTTGAATTACACAGCTCGTTTGATGTTTTTCTGAAAGAAGATAGCGTATATTCAATCCGAGCTATTGGCCGACAAGACGTAATTGAATCCCTACTATTTACGGTGACTGACAGTGTGCTAAAAATTGAAGACCCAAGAAAATCCGAATGGAGGACTCCAAAAAGCAACAAAGTAACCTTGTACATTACTTCCCCTCCTTTAAGTCAAGTAACTACTTACGAGGCTTGTAACATTGAAACTCTTACCCCTATTACATCCCAAGAATTCGGATTGGTACTTGGTGGCAAGGCTAATGAGGCAACATTGGATTTAAAATGTGATGTTTTTTACTACTGGAGTGGTTCTGTGAGTGGAGGGAAAATAACTTTGACAGGAAATTGTAACGAGTTAAAACTATGGAATACAGGCTTAATTCAAATTGATGCGATGAACCTCACCACTGACTACGCTTTGATTGAAAACAAATCTCGAGGAACATGTGAAGTGAATGTGGCAAACAAACTTGATTATGCCATTTACAACTCGGGCGACATTATTGTCCATGGAAGCCCAGCAGAAATCAATGAATTGAGTAAAAAACAGGGAGCTTTGGGACAATTGATTCAAAAGTAAAAAGCTCATTGCAACTGATGTTACAATGAGCCTTATATGATAATAATGTACTAAAAACTACCTGTTTCTACCTCTTCCCTCCTGACCACTTTCTCTTTTTATCTTGTCTTGGAGCACCTGAATTTCCTTTACTTCTACCTCCTCCTTGACCTTGACCTCTTCTACCCCCACCTTGCTGTTTTTTTGGCGACAAAGTGAAATTCGTCATAGGAAAAGGATGATCCTCTACTACAGGAATTTCTTGTTTAATGAGTTTCTGGATGTCTTTTAAATATGCTTTTTCATCAATGTCACAAAAAGAAAACGCCTGACCATCCTTCCCCGCTCTACCTGTCCTACCAATCCTATGTACATACGACTCCTCTTCGTTTGGCAAATCGTAATTGATCACATATTTTAAACTGTCTATGTCTATTCCTCTTGCTGCAATATCCGTTGCTATTAAGGCTTGAATACCTCCTTCTTTGAATTGTTTTAAAGCACGTTGCCTAGCGTTTTGGCTTTTATTGCCGTGAATAGCTGCTGCTTTAATTTTGTTTTTCTCCAACATCTTCACCACCTTATCAGCTCCATGCTTTGTTTTGCTAAAAACCAAAACAGCATCAATCTTCTCTTCTTTGATAATATCAATTAGCAACCATATTTTATTAGGTTTATCTACAAAATAAATCTTTTGCTTAACGGTGTCAGCAGTTGATGAAACGGGATTTACCTTAACCTCATGCGGATTATTCAACAAACTGTTTGCTAAACTCATGATAGAGTTAGGCATGGTTGCCGAAAACAACAAGGTCTGCCTTTTTGCAGGGATTACCTTTACTAATTTTTTGATGTCGTTGATGAAACCCATGTCCAACATTCTATCAGCTTCGTCAAGAATAAAAACACCAACGCTGTTTAGCTTAACGTATCCTTGATTCATTAAATCTAATAACCTACCAGGAGTGGCTATTAAAACATCTATACCCGAATTCAGTTTTCTTACCTGTCCTCCTTGTGGAACTCCACCAAAAATAACCGTGCTTCTTAAGTCTGTATATTTTGAATAAGAAGTAATGCACTCTTCAATTTGAACAGCCAATTCACGCGTTGGAGTCACAATTAAGCACCTTATTTTCCGATGATTTCTATCGTAAGATTGATTACTTAAATTATTAATGATTGGTAGTGAAAAAGCTGCTGTTTTTCCAGTTCCAGTTTGAGCACAAGCTAGTACGTCTTGATTTTCCAAAATCAGAGGAATGGCTTTTTCTTGAATGGGTGTCGGACTATCATATCCTTCCTCAGCTAGCGACTTTAATATTTCCTTACTTAGGTTTAATTCGTTGAATTTCATCAATTAATGGGTGTAGTTAATTTTTACAACGGCAAAGAACAACATAATCAAGATGATAATTACAGTAGTTTCAAATAATAATTGATTGTCTTTAAAATGTTGCTAGGTTTTTCCATGTCACATGTCAATTGTTTCCGACCATAGGACTTTAGCGAAAATTTATTTTTAGTGCTGCTTTGTAATGCTAAGTACTGATCCAAACAGACCATTGCTCGACATGAAAAAATTAAAACTTCCTCCTTCAAAGCTTTTGTTTGGAAGCTAGACATCCCTGCTTCATCAATACTTACGAAGAGGTTTTCCAATGTTTTATCAAAATCTTTTTTAACAATCGTCATGTCGCTTACAGTGTTGACATGAGTATATACTCCTTCATTCAAATCTTTGTGCACATCAAATATGTCGTTCCCATATTGCAATAACCCTCCGATTTCCATTAGTAATTCCGTCATTATCAGAGACAGATCATTATTGATACTGCTGGTATAAAACAACAGGGACAACCCTCCCTTTCTCATAGATAAATCTTTCAATTCATCCCATGACAATTTCCCTTGTTCTGTTTGAATCTTAGACTCCCATTGCACTTCTAATACATTGACTTTTGAATTATCTAATCTTTCATGATTGCTAATATTTTCAATTGCTTCCAACGTAAAAAAAATAAAAACACGCTCTCTTATGTTTTTACCATTGTGATTTTCAGGACTCGAAATCATGGAAAGCAACTCGTCCTTAGTATGATTTGTTTTATCAAAAAAATCATCAAACAAACCTGTAACAGCTGCCATGTACGTCATTGCATTGAGCTCTGTACTTGATAGCTTCTTGTTAAAAACAGTTTCGAAAATCCCCCCGGCTAAAACGGGAACCCCCACACCGTAATAATGAGATATTTTGTAATAATCATACGAAGAAATGGAGCCATCATCTTTTTGCTGAAATCGTGTGATGACAGGATCTAATAATTTTTTAACTCGATTTTTTTGTTGTTTAAACTTAATAATAGTTCGAATTATTACCCTTACTAGACTTAAAAAATTAGCAACCTTATGCATTATCAGATTGCGGAGTATACAATAAACCGTTGTTGATTACCGCCTCTACTTTGTGAGTGAATGTTTCTCCAATGAATGGATTGTTTTTCGAAATAGATGTAATGTCCGAATTACTCAATTTCCAAGCATTTTTTGAACAAATAGTCATACGTGCCTGCTCCCCAATTTTTATTTCTGGTACAGGTACATTAAATATTTTTCGTGACTTTTCGGATAACAGCTCCATGATCGATTCGCTGTCAAACTCTTTGAAATCTAATAAACTGATGCCCATCACTTCCAATGTCATCATTCCAAATTCCGCATGGTCAAATTCACATGCTTTACTTTCTTGATCCTGTGGCGTGTGACCCGATGAAATTCCATCAATGACACCAGTATTTAAGCCGTTAATTAAAGCCTGCCTGTCTTCCTCAGTTCTCAACACTGGCAGTACCTTATAACTTGTATTAAAATCTTCTACCTTTTCATCTGTGAAACACAAATTGGCAAGGTTCACATCGCAGGTAATTT
>JBLIAZ010000014.1:0-22338 GCA_047631875.1 Saprospiraceae bacterium | reverse complement strand
TTAAATGTAAAATGCCTTTTAATATCCAAGAACAAAAAGACGAATACCACTGAATACTCAGTAACAATTAGCAAATAATTCTCGTTGAAATTCACATTACCGTATGCCCAATAGGACAAGAACACCATCCCTGACCAAACTACTGCAAACCGGTACTCACTTAGTACAGACAAAGCCACAAGCATCACCAAATACCACGGATGAACAATGGGTGAAAAAAGTAAATAAATGGTATTGATGAGCAAAAAGCCTGTGAACATAGCGAGGCGGTTCCTGAACCTGTACAAATAACTCACCAGTAAAATAAGCATCAATGATACTCCCGCCAGAACTGGACCTAGCACAGCAATGGGATTATACCCCATCAATTTCGTTCCAAAATAACTGAACACATAATATACACTAGCGTTAAACTCAAACCGTTGAAAATACAAATCAAGTGAGCTACCCATGTTTTGCACATCCAAGGTATTTAAAAACGGAAAGTAACAAGCTGTGATAATTAGCAAAGCCATCACAAGCACTTTCAAGGAACGCTTCATGGATAATTTCAATAACACCAATGGAAAAAACATCAAAGAAAATAATTTTGACAAAGCAGCAAAAGCGAAATATGCACTCCCCTCCTTTTCCTTCAGTTTAGAAAGGCTCAAAGCTGATAGTAAAAAAAACATCACCATTAAACCGTCAAAATGAACATTCCCACACAGCTCAATAATTACCAATGGGTTTAGCCAATACAATGCGAGTTTATTCGGGTTTAAACTAAATCTTGTCAGTAATTTTTTTAACACCCAATAAACACCTAACTCTCCTAAAAGCACAGCGATTTTAAGTATTAATACTCCCCATTTTAAGGATGAAAAGGATGCAGCTAACCAAAACAACCATTGGTTAATGGGTGGGTATACAGAAAAATAGGGTTTTGAGTTCATGTTGTCATACAGCTGGTGGATAAGGGCCGGATCATTTATGTTCACTAACTGAGTTAACACTTCAGCAGGCAAATTCAGGAAGGGACTTAATCCACTCCCTATCAATGTGCCATCCCATAAAAAACGAAAATAATCGTCACTCAAACTTGGAATAGAAAACAACACTATGAGCCTCGCGATCAAGCCAAGCATAAATAAATTTTTAGGCTTGTTTTTATACAGTAGTAAAAAACATGTAAACCCTACTCCGTACACTCCAAATAACAGGTAGGTGTCTTGTCTAGGAATGATATACGCCACTAAAAATAGCATCAGCAGAAATACGCCGTACAGCGCATTTATTTTCCAAGGGGCATATTTAAACTGTGGAATCAAGCAAAAAAAGTTAGACGGGAAAGTTAATGCTATTTGCGCAAATTAACAGCTTAACCTATTAGCTTTTCGGTTGGAGTATCTCTATCTTTGCAGCTTAAAGCACAAGCTCATGTCAAAATTCACCGAAGAAATAGACCGAAGAAGAACCTTTGCTATCATTTCGCATCCCGATGCGGGTAAAACGACGTTGACAGAAAAACTGTTGTTGTTTTCAGGAGCAATCCAAACCGCAGGAGCTGTAAAATCGAATAAAATTAAAAAAACGGCGACTTCGGATTTCATGGAAATTGAAAAGCAAAGAGGTATTTCGGTAGCTACTTCGGTAATGGGCTTTGAATACAACGGGTTAAAAATTAACATCCTGGACACTCCTGGGCACAAAGATTTTGCCGAAGACACCTACCGTACATTGAGTGCTGTAGACAGTGTAATTGTGGTGATTGATGTGGCTAAAGGTGTGGAAATGCAAACAGAAAATTTGGTTAGGGTTTGTAAAATGAGAGACACTCCTGTCATTGTTTTCATCAACAAATTGGATAGAGAAGGAAAAGATGCTTTTGATTTGTTAGACGAGGTGGAGCAAAAACTTCACATCAATGTTCACCCGATGTCATGGCCTATTGGAATGGGACAGGATTTTCAGGGAGTTTATAATATCTATGAAAAAAACATCAACCTGTTTTCAGGCGAAAACAAACAAAAGGTGTCGGAAATGGTTAACATCAGTGACATAAATTCCAAGGGAATTGATGAACGTGTGGGTGATCACGCCGCTGAAACCTTAAGAAGTGAATTAGAATTAATCCAGGGAGTATACCCTGAACTTTCCTTACAAGATTACTTGGCAGGAAAGGTCTCTCCTGTGTTTTTTGGATCAGCCTTGAACAACTTTGGAATTAAGGAATTACTTGATTGTTTTGTAAGGATAGCACCAAAACCTCAACCTAAGGAAGCTGAAGAGCGTAAAGTTAAACCTGACGAAGAAAAGTTTTCGGGGTTTTGTTTTAAAATTCATGCCAACATGGACCCTAAGCACAGGGACAGGATTGCGTTCATTAAAATTGTGTCAGGAACGTTCCATAGAAACAAACCGTACTTGCATGTACGAAGTGGGAAAAAGCTAAAATTCAGTAATCCTACTGGATTCATGGCAGAAAAGAAAGAACTGCTAGAAGAAGCTTACCCAGGTGACATCGTGGGATTATACGATTCAGGAAATTTTAAAATTGGAGACACTTTAACACAGGGCGAAAAACTAAAATATACTGGAATTCCAAGTTTTTCACCAGAAGAGTTTAAATACATTGAGAATGACAATCCTTTAAAATCCAAACAATTAGCCAAAGGAATTGATCAATTAATGGACGAAGGTGTGGCTCAATTGTTTACTAAGATCAACAACAACAGAAAAATTATTGGAACTGTTGGGCAGCTTCAATACGAGGTAATTCAATATCGTTTAGAGCACGAATACGGAGCAAAATGCAGGTACGAACCTGTATCGCTGTACAAAGCTTGTTGGATTAAAAGCGACAACCAAGAACAACTTCAAGATTTTTTACTTCGAAAAGCCAACAACATGGCAAAAGACAAAAAAGGCAGCGATGTATTTTTAGCCGATTCCCGTTTTGCACTTGAACAAGCTCAGGAAAAATACACTGACATCGAATTTTATTTTACGAATGAAATATAGTATCTCTTACTAGTCGTCTTGTAAAAAAAACTTATTCAACCGACCCCGATTTCTGTAGTTTGGAATCAATTAGTACTGCTACACTAGCATCTCCTGTGACATTTACCACTGTCCTGCACATATCAAGGATTCGGTCAACTCCTAGTATAAGTCCAATTCCTTCCAAAGGGACACCAAGATGAGAAAGTACTATTGCAAGCATCACCATTCCTGCACCTGGAACAGCGGCCGAACCTATGGACGCCAAAGTTGCTGTCAGTACTATTCCTAATTGTTCCATTAAAGTCAAGTCGTAACCTAAGACATTAGCAATAAACACGGCAGCTATAGCCTGATAACAAGATGTTCCATCCATGTTAATGGTGGCGCCAAGTGGCAATACAAATCCAGATACTTCTTTTGAAACCCCAATGTTTTCCTCCAAGCATTGCATGGTAAGAGGCAGTGTGGCCGCACTTGAACTGGTTGAAAACGCTAACATTTGAGCAGGTGCAATTGCTTTGTAAAACTTTCTGATAGGATAGCCAGCAAAAAAATAAAGTAAAATTGGATATACAACATAGGCCAAACTCAGCAAAGTAACTACCACTGTCAATGTATATTTACCCATGATTAACAGCAAAGAATATACACTTCCCTCTCCCCCTCCAGCAAAATCTACTATGATTCCAGCCAACAATGCAAAAGTCCCAAGAGGCGCAATATACATGATAATGTGAACCATTTTTAATACTACTTCATTCATTCCAGAAAAGAAACCGATGACTGTGCTTGATTTATCCTTGGGTATTAGCACCAACGATACGCCAAACAGCAATGCAAACACAATGACCTGTAACATGTTGCCATTATCAGAGGCTGCTTCCAAGATGTTTTGCGCGACCATGTCATTCAGGATGCTCAAGGGACCTTCATTTGCTACCTCCTTTGCTAGCTCTGTTTTGCTTTCAATGCTTGATTCGGCATGAGCAAACAAAGTATTCACCTCGCTTTTCTCTACCCCTTGCCATGGTTTAAAGAGATTCACTGAAAGTAACCCGATGGAGACGGCCAACACCGTAGTGACAATGTAAATACCAATGGTCTTTACCCCTATTTTTGACAGACTACTCAGGTCCTTAATGGCTGAAACTCCCGATATAAGTGAAAACAACACCAATGGAACTGCTATCAATTTTAGCCCTCGAATAAACAAACTCCCCCAAGGCTTTATCCAGTTGATCACAAAATTCTCCCACGAAAATTGCACTGCTATAATTCCAAAAACGACTCCTAAAACCATCCCTATGATGATTTGATAATGTAATGGGAGTCTTTTATTCTTCGACATTCTCTGGCTTTAATATTTTTACCGCTTTATTGAATTGCTTCACTATAATTTCCTCCAACATTTCAACCCGGCTTAAATCACCAGTTTTGCAATCAATTTCCATTTTCACTAGCGCATCAACAGCTTTTTCCATACCAAACATTTTGAAGGATGCTTTTGCTTTGTGTGCCATTTTTGCAATTTTTTCGGAATCATTGGTTTCAACACCTACCCTCATTTCAGCTAATAACTCTGGCGTTTCTTGCTTAAACGTATTTATGATTTCAGTTATCATTGTTTGATCATTCCCAAGTAAGCTGTTTAAATAACTTAAATCTATGAACAATTGCTCCTTATCCTTTTCCACAAGACAACTGTTAATGGTTTCGATGAAATTTTCCACATCAATGGGTTTCAACACATGGTTGTTCATCCCTACCATCATGCATTTATCTATTTCCTCTTGGAATGCATGCGCGGTCATGGCAATGATAGGAATGTCTTTTTTCTTAGCAGAAAACTTATTCCTGATGATTTTTGTCACCTCTATCCCATCCATTTCTGGCATTTGAATATCCATCAACACAATATCATAACTATTGATTTTCAGCGCTTTAATTGCTTCGACCCCATTTTCTGCTAATTCTACAGTCACTGGGTAATCTTTTAGGATCATCAATACCAATTTTTGATTCATGATGTTGTCCTCCACTAAAAGTATCTTTAACCCTTCCGGTAATTTTAAATTCAAACGAGAGGACTTAATTTTCCTTTTCCTTTCCGAAAAGTTTTCTGCAAGTTTAAACGGAATTGTGATTACAAAAGTAGTCCCCTCACGCAATTTAGAGGTCAACTTAATAGTACCTTTTAATTGTCGTACAATTTTCTTCACAATACTTAATCCTAACCCGGTACCTCCATATTTTCGATTACTCTCCGAATTTACCTGAATAAATGAATCAAAAACACGATCAATCATGTGTGACGGAATTCCTATACCCGTATCAGTTACAGTAAATGACAAGGTAGTTATGTTGTCCTTTTTTTCAACCAAATCAACTTTCAGGATTACCTCTCCTTTTTCAGTGAATTTTACAGAGTTGGCAAGTAAATTACTTAACACTTGGTATAACCTGTTTGAATCCCCCTGAAGTTCACGAGGTACTTCATCAGTAATTACTTGTTTAAATAAAATCTTTTTTTCTTGAATTTTAAGCAACAGTACTTTATCAATCGAATTAATTACATGTCGTAAGTCGAATGCTTCGTGGTCATGATTTAATTGCCCTGACTCAATTTTTGAAAAATCTAAGATGGTGTTAATTAATCCCAACAGGCTTTCGCTTGAAACTTTCACAGCATGCACGTATCCATCTTGGATATCATTCATTTCTGTGTCCTCTAATAAATTTGTAAAGCCTACAATGGCATTCATTGGAGTGCGGATTTCATGTGACATGTTCGCAATAAACTCTTGCCTCATTCTAGCAGCATTTTCCGCTAATTTTTTAGCTTTCATCAAAGACATTTCGCTCCTCGCACGTTCGGTCACATCGTGAGCAAGCCCTAAAATTTCTCGGACTTCGTTTTTATTATCAAACACGGGGGTCAATACAATTTCAAAAATTATATCGTTGATGTTAACTGGTATGCTTTGAATATCGCCTTTAATAGCTTGATTATAAGCATCCACAATTGCGGGATATTCGTTATAAACTTCGAATATCTTTTGTCCCAACACAAATTGCTTGTTCACCTTAAACCGTTCCCACAATTTCCCTAACCCCATTTTAAAAACGCCAGACGAATCAAGCATAAAAAGTATGATAGGCGTATTCCCCACAATGGTACTTATCCTATTCTCCAATCGCTTTAACTGCATTAAAGACTCTCGTTTTTGACGCACTATATCAGCATTTCGGATTGAGAAATTAATTAAGTGAAGAATTACTTCTCGGGAAAATAATTCATTGACAATGCAATCCGTCGCTCCTTGTTCTAATAACTTATCAAATGAGGAATAGTCGTCTCGACAAATAATTACTGGAAGGTTTTTATGTCGTTTTTTTACTTTTTTTAAAAAAACTTCGATTTCTTGGTTTTTAAAAAAGGAAGATATTAGAATAGCATCGTAATGATTTTTTCCTAGCTCGTCTAGGCCATGCTCCAATTTATCATAAGTTGCTACTTTATTGCAAGCTTCATTCAGCACCTCAATCCGAGAGGAATCATCATTTGTACACCAAAAAATAATCGAAGGAGCTATCATTATTTACTTACTTATCTTCAAACTAAAGTACAGCGGAAAAAATAAAAAAACGATTATCGACAAAAATCGTGTTGATTTACCCATAGCAAGTAACCTGAAGTAGGAAATTTACTTTTTCACAAAAGGCAACTTCACCACCATTGCTTTCAATGATTTATTCCGAACTTCAATGAATATTTCAGAAGCTACTTTACTATGCTCCACTGTTACATAAGCCAATCCTATTCCTTTTTTTAAGGTGGGCGACATGGTCCCTGAGGTTACAATTCCAATTTCACTTCCTTGAGTATCTACCACTTTATAATCATGCCTTGGAACACCTCTGTCAAGCAACTCAAAAGCCACTAGCGTCCTATTAACTCCATTTTCCTTTTGATTCAACAATGCCTCTTTGTTCACAAAGTCCTTGTTGAATTTGGTAATCCATGACAGTCCTGCTTCGATTGGCGAGCTCGTATCGTTGATGTCGTTTCCGTACAAGCAATACCCCATTTCTAATCGCAAGGTATCCCTCGCTGCTAAACCAATGGGCTTTATACCAAACTCCTCACCACTTTCCATGATGTTAGCCCACACTTTTTTAGCATCCTTTTTAAGGACGTAAAGTTCAAATCCCCCTGAACCAGTATAACCAGTTCCCGAAATCAATAAGTTTTCCACTCCTGCAAAATAGCCAACCTTGTAGGTGTAGTATTTGATGCTTGATAAATCAATTGTGGTGAGACTTTGTAAGGCTTCACTTGCCTTTGGTCCTTGTATGGCAAACAAACAATAATCATCACTTAAGTTACGGATTTCAACACCAAAATTTTCATTGTGCTTTTGAATCCAATTCAAATCTTTTTCAATGTTACTCGCGTTTACTACCAACATGTATTTTTCGGCACTGAACCTGTAAACTAATAAATCGTCTACAATTCCTCCTTTGTCATTGGGAAAACAAGAATATTGAATTTGTCCGTCAACCAAAACGGAAGCATCATTAGAACAAACATATTGTATTAAATCCAGCGCTTTTGGTCCTGTCAACAAAAACTCACCCATGTGCGAAACGTCAAAAATCCCAACAGCATTACGCACGGCGTTGTGTTCTGCATTAATTCCTTCGTATTGCACTGGCATATTGAATCCTGCAAAGGGAACCATTTTACCTCCTAATGCCACATGCTCTTCGTTCAATTCTAAATTTTTCATTTAAATCACTTTTCCTTGCAAATCATAATGATCTGCGGAGGTAATTAATACTTTATAATACCTTCCAACATTAAGTTTGTCGTCACTTTTAATGACTACTTCATTGTCTACTTCGGGACTGTCAAATTCAGTCCTACCAATGTATACGTCTCCTTCTATCCTGTCGATCAAAACTTTAAATTCCTTGCCAACTTTTGTTTGATTCAAGTCGTAAGAAATACCCATTTGCAAATCCATAATTTCATCGGCTCTGCGTTTCTTTTCATCCTCAGGCACATCATCCTCTAATTGATGTGCAGTGGTGTTTTCTTCATGTGAATAAGTAAAAATGCCCAAGCGTTCAAATTTTTGATCTGCCACCCAATTGTACAACAATTCAAAATCCTCTTGGGTTTCTCCTGGGTAACCAGCAATTAAAGTCGTCCGCAATGTAATACCCGGCACTTTTGCCCTGATGTCTTTTATCAATTGGTTCGTTTTTTCAAACGTAGTTCCTCGTTTCATGCTTTTAAGTACCGAAGTTGAAATGTGTTGTAATGGCATGTCCAAGTAATTACACACGTTATCACGTTCGTTCATGACCTCCAGTACCTCCATTGGAAAACCTGTAGGAAAAGCATAATGTAACCTGATCCATTCAATGCCTTTGATGTCGGATATTTTGCGAAGTAAATCCGCCAATTTTCGCTCACCGTATATATCAATGCCGTAATATGTTAAATCTTGTGCTATCAGTAGTAATTCTTTTACTCCTTTATCAGCTAGTTTCTGAGCGTTTTCAACCAAAGTCTCAATTGGCGTACTTTTATGTTTTCCACGCATAATAGGAATGGCACAAAACGAACAAGGTCTATCACAACCTTCTGCAATTTTGAAATAAGCATAATGTGACGGTGTACTTAACAACCGCTCACCAACCAATTCCTTTTTATAATCGGCTTTCAGCACTTTGAGTAATTTTCCTAAATCACGGGTGCCAAAATACTCGTCCACTTCAGGAATATCTTTTCGTAAGTCCTCCTTGTATCGTTCGGACAAACATCCTGTTACATAAACCTTTTCAATTAAACCATTGTTTTTAGCGTCTACCGCACTCAGTATCGTGTTGATTGACTCCTCCTTTGCATTGGCGATGAACCCACATGTATTAATAACCACAATGGCCGCATCGTCAGAATTAGCATCGTGCTCTACTTCAAAGTTGTTCGCTTTTAGTTGTCCCATCAATACTTCTGAATCGTATATGTTTTTGGAGCAACCTAAGGTCACTACATTCACTTTGTTCTTTTTTAATGTTTTTGTTTTCATGTTTTAAAGTGCCTCTAACACTTCTTTAATTGATAAATAAGTATTCTGATAAACTTTACCTAATTCGTTTTTGTTCAACCATTCCACACTGTCAATGCCTTCTTCAGTTTGGGGAATCAACTCTCCGAGGTAGTTACTGGTCATTTTATACCAGTAAGTAGTTTTAAATGCCCAAGCTCCTCTGTATGGATAACAATGATAAGTAGAAGGAAGCTCACTGACTATTTTTAACTCCCTCATGTTACATTCTTCTTCGATTTCTCTCACAGCACACTCCTTAATGCTTTCATTTTCCTCTAACTTTCCTTTAGGCAAGTCCCACTTACCTAACCTGAATATAAACAACAATTCATTTTTAACGTTTTCCACTACACCTCCAGCTGCTTTTATGTGTGTAAAACTTTCGATGAATTCAGCGAACGAGGACTCCAAATCCGCGCAATAAATCACAACCCCCTTATTTTGTTCGCTCTCAAGAGCACTTATGACTTTATCAACATTTACTATTGTAAATTGTTGACAATTTTTTACCCTAAAATCAGCATCAGAAGTAAGGTAAACTGGCTTATCGTAAATAAAAACTTTATACATTTGCAACCATGGTTATAGATGAAAATACAGCAACAAAAATAGCGGAATATTTGTTACAAGCAAAGGCAATTAAGTTACAACCTAAAAATCCTTTCACTTGGGCTTCGGGATGGAAGTCTCCAATATACTGCGACAATAGGATCACACTGTCTTATCCGAAGATTAGAACTTACATCAGACAAGAATTTTCAAAAAAAATAATTGAAAAATTTGGAACACCTGACATTATTGTGGGTGTTGCAACGGGAGGAATTGCTCAAGGAGCACTTGTGGCAGAAGAATTGGGCTTGCCATTTGCATATGTCCGTTCAGAACCCAAAGGTCACGGATTAGGAAACCTCATTGAAGGTAAAATTGAAAAAGGTCAACGCGTGGTTGTCATTGAAGATTTAATTTCCACTGGAGGAAGCAGTTTAAAAGCCGTAACCGCTTTAAGAGAAATTGACGTGCAAGTACTAGGCATGGCATCCATATTTACTTATGGCTTTAAAGTAGCAAAAGACAACTTTGAAAATGCTAATTGTGAACTAATTACCCTGTCTGACTATGACACTCTTATAGAGCAAGCCTTGGCTGCTGACTACATCAATCAGGACGATTTTGACACCATCAAAAACTGGAGAGACTCACCTGATACCTGGAAATGATATCAGTATCTTCAAACCCTGCCGTTGCTTCCATTGGCTCCGAAGAATTTATTTCTCGTTTTCAAAACATCAATGATGTAGCTGATTTTTTTGAATGTAAACCAGTTCGTCATTTAAAAGTGGGTAAAGATAAATTGTCATTTATTCTGAAGCGCGTGGCTCAATTTGAATTTATTCTAAGTAAAAACATTGGGAAAACTTGGGTTCAATTTAATTCATCCCCAGGCATGATTTTTAAATCTGCTATTCGGTTTGATTTTAACAGTGATACAAATGAAATTATAATTCATTTTGAAACCGACACCAATGTTTTCATGGAAATGTTTCTAGAAAAAAGAATTGCAAAACTCCTTGAACACATGACCCATAATATCAATAATCGATTCATTTAGTGTCACTTAATTCCAAAATACTACAAGAGTTAAGCTCCTATTTTCATTCCTTCCCTGGGATTGGAAAAAAGACCGCATTGAGGTTTACAATTCAGTTATTGCAGCAGGACAAAGAATTCATTCAATCCTTTGGTCAAGCCTTAATTGATTTACCTGATAAAATCACGGCGTGTAAAATTTGTCAAAACATAAGCGAGCAAGAGGTTTGTGAAATTTGCGAAAATCCCAACCGAGACAATAAAATAATTTGTGTGGTGCAAGACATAAGGGATGTCATAGCAGTAGAAAATACCAGTCAATTCAACGGTAAATATCATGTATTGGGAGGAGTAATTTCTCCTATGGATGGTGTGGGACCAAAAGATTTAAAAATTGATGAGCTGTTAAAAAGAATTGGCGAATCTTCCGAATTACAAGAAGTAATATTAACCCTTCCATCTACAATGGAAGGAGATACCACCAGCTTTTATCTTTTTAAGAAAATAAATAAAAATTCTCTAAAAATAAGTACTATTGCTAGAGGCATTTCGTTTGGAGACCAGATTGAATATGCCGATGAACTTACATTAGGAAAAAGCATCCTTAATAGGGTTTTATATGACAACAGTAAATAAAGTATGAAACTATCTGTAATCATTGTAAATTACAATGTCCAATATTTTTTAGAGCAGTGCTTACATTCTGTTTTTGACGCAACTAAAAATGTGGAAACGGAGGTTTTTGTTGTGGACAACAATTCGGTTGACGGATCTACGGCAATGGTTAAGTTAAAATTCCCTCAGGTTAAACTGATTGAAAGCAAAATCAACACTGGGTTTTCGAAAGGTAACAACATTGCAATTAAAGAGTCCTGTGGAGAATATGTGCTTTTGTTGAATCCTGATACTTTAGTAGAAGAAGATACATTTGAAAAAGTGGTGGATTTCATGGACAAACATCCCGTCGGTGGCGGATTGGGCGTGAAGATGGTGGATGGTAAAGGTGTCTTTTTACCAGAATCTAAACGAAGCCTTCCTACTCCACTCGTCGCTTTTTATAAAATATTTGGGCTGTCCAACCTATTTCCAAAAAGCAAGCGATTTGGTCGTTATCACTTAGGTCATTTGTCAAATGAAGAAAACCATGAAGTTGAAATTTTGAGTGGTGCCTTCATGATGTTAAGAAAATCTGTCTTGGATAAGGTAGGATTACTTGACGAACAGTTTTTCATGTACGGCGAAGATGTTGATTTGTCCTACAGGATAATCAAAGAAGGCTATAAAAATTATTATTGTGCTGACACTCGCATCATTCATTACAAGGGCGAAAGCACAAAAAAAAGCTCTGTGAACTATGTTTTCATATTTTACAACGCAATGATCATTTTTGCTAAAAAACATTTCAGCAATAAGAACGCTGCGATGTTTAGTTTCTTAATCAAAATTGCCATTTATTTAAGAGCTTCTATAGCCATAGCTAGCAGATGGGTCAAACAATTAATTTTACCGGTGGGAGATTTTACGGTCATCTATGGAGGGATTTATTTAATTAAAAACTTTTGGGAGCAAGCCTATAAGCAAAACTCGATAAGCTATCCTGAATTTTTCATGCAATATGAGATCCCCGCATTCATTCTGATCTGGATGGGGTGTGTCTATTATTCCGGCGGCTATAAAAAACCACTTAAATTAACTCCGATGGTTCGTGGAGCTATTGCCGGCACATTATTGATTTTAATTGGATACTCTCTTCTTAGTGAAAATTACCGATTCTCTAGGGCTATTCTGATCTTAAGTTCCTTATGGTCTATTGTCTCTTTGTCATTGACACGAATTGTAGCGCACTTTATTAAGTATAAAAATTTAAACATAGAAAAAGACGTTCAAAAACGAGTGGTCATAGTTGGATCAAGTGAGGAAATTAAACGCGTCGAGGGAATCATGGGGTTAGCTAACATGTCCTACAAGTTTTTAGGGAAAGTCAGTGAAAAGGAAAATTCAGAATCCAACGAATTTTTAGGTGGCATAAATCAACTGGGCGAGGTCATTCAAATACATAGAATCAATGAAGTTGTGTTTTGCGCAAAGGACATAAGTGCGCAAAAAATCATCAGCAACATGGAATTCTCGAGATTAAACATTGAATACAAAATAGCTCCACCTGAAAGCCATTTCATCATTGGGAGTAACTCCATTGATTCTCCCGGTGAATTGTACTTAATTGACATCAATTCGTTAAACAAAACTCAAAACAAAAGAAATAAAAGAGTTTTTGATTTTCTTTCTGCCTGTACCCTTTTAATTACAAGTCCAATTTTATTTTTACTTTATAAGAAACCTTCTAAGTTCTTACAAAACACATGGGAAGTTGCTCTAGGAGTAAAGTCCTGGGTCGGTTACAGCAAAAATTTTAACGAAGACAAAAATTTACCTCTCTTAAAAAAAGGCATTCTTTCACCTACTGATCAGTTTAATTTTAATGAACTCGATGCCGACTTGATTAAGAAACTGAATATCAAGTACGTGAAAGATTACAGCATCAACAGTGACCTTAAAATTCTTGTGAAAGGGATAACTAGAATCGCATCATAAAACTCTTTCGCATCAGGAATATACATTTGAAGTTGGTTAATTATCTCCTTGTTTCGAGGTCTAATTAAGTATATTTTCCGTATTTTCGTTGCAGATTTCTGACACAATTACAATGGCGCAATCTGAGTTAATTCTTCCAAAAATGGGTGAAAGCGTAGCTGAAGCTACCATCACGTCTTGGTTGGTTAATGAAGGAGATTCTATTGAAATAGAAGATGCTGTATTAGAAATTGCAACTGATAAAGTTGATTCTGAAGTACCCTCTACTGCGAAAGGAATTTTAATTAAGCAATTACACAAAGTTGGTGAAGTAGTAAAAGTTGGGCAAGCCGTAGCTATTATATCTACCGATAGGGATCTCAGTGCAGTGACCTCTCCTGTTATTGAAGAGGTAGAACCTCCAACTGTTTCTCAAAAAGAAGTAGAAAATGTTTTACCTAAAGAAGTCATTGAAATCCCTGCTAAGAAAGTAATTCCAAGCGAAGTAAAAAGCAATAAAGACACAAAATCAGGAAATAAATTTTTCTCACCATTAGTAAAAAGCATTGTTAAAAAAGAAGGGATTCGTGAGGAAGAATTGAGAAGTATAATAGGAACAGGAAAAAACAACAGGCTGACAAAAAAAGATTTGCTGAACTACGTGGAAAAAAGAGGAAGTTCTTCAAGTACAAACCAAGCAAATAAAAACATTGAAAGCACTTCAAATCAGCAACCTGCAAAATCAATATCTGGAGAAAATGAAATCATAGAAATGGACAGAATGAGGAAACTCATTGCAGACAACATGATTAAGTCCAAACAAATTTCAGCTCATGTTACTTCAATGTTGGAAGTTGACCTTACCAATATGGTGCTGTGGCGAAACAAAACCAAGGATGACTTTCTAAAAAAACAAGGCTACAAAATTACTTTCACCCCATTATTTGTGGAGGCTGTGGCAAAGGCGCTAAGAGACTTCCCTATGATAAACATCAGTATTGATGGCGATAAAATAATTGTAAAAAAAGACATCAATGTAGGGATAGCAGTAGCACTGCCTACTGGAAATTTAATTGTTCCCGTGGTTAAAAATGCCGATGAGTTGAACCTAATTGGACTAGCTAAAACAACTAATGACCTTGCTATAAAAGCCAGAAACAACAAATTGACTTTTGAAGACATTGAAGGAGGAACTTTTACTTTGACTAACATTGGAACTTTTGGGAACGCCATCGGAACCCCTATCATTAATCAGCCTGAAGTTGCAATCATGTCCACTGGACTTATCCAAAAGAAACCTGCTGTCATTGAAACACCTCAGGGAGACACCATTGGCATTAGACACATGATGTTTCTATCTATGAGCTACGACCACAGGGTTGTTGACGGGATGTTAGGCGGGAGTTTTTTACGTAAAGTTGGAGACTACCTTGAAAACTTTGATATTAATAGGCAGTTAGGGTAACAATTATTAAATTTAATAAATACATTAGACTTAGCACAGTCTTTGTTATACAAGTATAAAATCTGAACAGACAATGAAAAACATGCTACTAATTCTTGGACTGATTACAATCTTTTCAGCTCAAGCTCAATTTGACGATCAAGGAAGACTAAGTAAAGAATATAAAAAGAATTTTTCAACAGCAATTGGTTCTTGGTATGATCAAGATTACAACAGTGCTCTGGAAAAATTTAAGGCTTTGTCTCTTCAATTCCCTGGCAACTCATATTTTAAATTCCTTATAGGAGATTGTCTTCTTGAATTGTCCGAAATAAAAAAATCGATTCCATTTTTAGAAGTGGCAAGTGACAGTTTAATAGCGGAAATGACCTTTTTTGATTATCAAAATCCAAGGAACACCAAAGCTCCTTTTACTGCGGTCAAAAGACTTGGTATTGCATACAGGACGAATTATGAATTCAACAAAGCGATAGACCAATTTGAAACATACAAAAAATTACACGGTGAAAGTTTTGAAGCGGACGAAAAAAAGGAAGAAAGAACAGACATTGAAAAAGAACTTAGTATTTGTGAAAATGGAATTCAATTAGTTAGTAACCCCGTGAAAATTAAGGTTGCAACGGTTGGTGCAAACGTGAACAGTAAATTCCCTGAATACGCTCCTGTGATTTCAGCTGATGAAAAAACATTGATCTTTACATCACGAAGAGGACAAGGTGGTGACAAAAAAGATGGTTTTGACTACCTTTTTTATGAAGACATCTACATTTCGGAAAAAAGCGATGGCGGAAAATGGAAAAGCCCAAAAAAAATCAGTGACAACATTAATTCTTCTGGACACGAAGCTTCAATAGGCTTATCAGTTGATGGTCAACAACTCTTAATTTATTCTTCACAAGAAGACCCTGACGGTGATATATACTTAAGTACATTGGATGGTGACGTTTGGAGCAGACCTATTCCCTTTTTGCAAATTAATTCTAAATCGGCTGAAACGCATGCTTGCTTTAATGTAGATGGAACAGCGGTGTTCTTTACAAGTAACCGTGAAGAAGATAACTATGGAGGATTTGACATTTACAAAATCAACAAACTTCCTGATGGGACTTGGAGCTTACCAATAAATCTGGGACCAACTATCAACACTAAATACGATGAAACAGCTCCATTTATTCATCCTGATGGAGTGACTTTATATTTTTCAAGTAATGGACACAAAACCATGGGAGGATATGACATCTTTAAATCAACAATTAACCAAGAGACTTACTCTTGGACGAACCCTGAAAACATAGGATACCCAATTAACACTACTGGAGATGATGTATTTTACGTAACCTCTGTGGATGGAAACAGAGCTTATTACGCTTCTGAAAAATCAGATGGACAAGGAGAAAAGGATTTATACATTATCACCTCGTTAGATAAAAAGAAAAAAAGCAAAGCACTTACAGTAATGACCGGTGTATTTTCAATGGGTAATAATGAAGAAATACCTGAAGATGCACAAATCACAGTAAAAGATGCTGAATCAGGAGAGATTTTAGGTATTTATAGACCGAACGCAAAAACAGGGAAGTATCTTTTCATCTTACCTCCAGGAAAAACATATGATGTGAGCTATGAAGTAGAAGGGTATTTGTTTAAATCTGAAAATTTAATCGTGCCAACCAGTTCAAGTTTCGCACAAATTAACAAAGAGATCAACCTTGCTCCAATTAAAGCTAACGAGAGCATTGTACTAAACAATGTATTCTTCCAATATGACAGTGATAAAATCATCAAAGAATCATTACCAGACCTGGAGAAATTAGCGAAATTATTAAACAAAAACAAATCGATTATAATTGAAATCTCTGGACATACAGACAGCAAAGGCAAGGATGCTTATAACTTAAGGCTCTCAGAAAAGAGAGCTAAAAGCGTGCGGGAATATTTAATTAAAAATGGAGTTACTCCAAATAGAATTACTGCAGTTGGAAAAGGAGAATTACATCCTATCGCTAGGAACAGCAACCCTGATGGATCTGACAATCCAGAAGGCCGACAACTTAACAGAAGGATTGAGTTAAAAGTATTAGCTAACGATGGCGTCAAAACCACCGTTGACAAAATATCTGTTCCTGATGAACTTAAGGAAAAATAACAAATTGAATCACTGCATAAAAAAGGCATCTACCTAAGTTGCCTTTTTTTGTAACCTAATGACAATGAAATCCGAATCAATTAAGCCGTACAACCAAGAAGAAGGAAAAAAGGAGCAAGTAGCAAAAATGTTTAATAACATTGCTGCAAAGTACGATTTATTGAATCACACCCTATCAATGGGTATTGACATATTATGGCGAAAAAAAGCAGTCAGGTTACTTAAAAAAAATCAACCTGTCAACATTCTTGACATTGCAACAGGTACTGCTGATTTCGCGATAGAAAATTTAGGAAGTGGAGCTCATAAAGTGACGGGGATCGACATATCCCAAGGTATGATTGACGTTGGAATTGCAAAAATCAAGAAAAAGGGGTTGGCAAACAAAATTGAATTGTTACTTGCTGATGCAGAAAACCTACCCTTCCCTGATGATTCTTTTGATGCAATTACAGTTGGTTTTGGTGTTCGAAACTTTGCAAATTTAAAAAAGGGTTTAAACGAAATGAAACGCGTATTAAAACCAGGTGGAATTTGTTTAATTCTGGAATTTTCTAA
Organism: Saprospiraceae bacterium; assembly: GCA_047631875.1. Classification (GTDB taxonomy): domain Bacteria; phylum Bacteroidota; class Bacteroidia; order Flavobacteriales_C; genus JBLIAZ01. Next base: position 4,907 of record JBLIAZ010000014.1, on the reverse strand, counting down.
GCCAACAAAATTCCCCATTAGGAGCATTTACAATTTGTATTTCAAAAACATTTTACCGGGTATTGGAAAATTAATTTCAAAGGATAAAGTTGCTTATACCTATTTGCCCGCATCTGTAGATGCATTCCCTGACGGCGAAAATTTCACCAACATACTTTCCTCAGTAGGCTACAAAGACACTAAAATCATTCCTTTATCGTTTGGAATTGCAAGCATCTACCAGGGTATAAAATGAAACTATTTGTTTTTTGTCTTCTTATATTCTCTGCCAATTGCTCCGTTGAAGCCCAAAGAAATGTGATTCAAAATTTACAAGGATTTGATGAACATCGCCAATATCATTTCGGGTTCTATATAGGCACCAACCAGATGGGAGGAAAACTCTCATTAAACAATTCGATTTTTACCAATGACACCATATTTTCTGTTAATTTAAAACCAAAAACGGGATTTAACTTAGGGGTCATCGTCGATTTGCATTTAGGTGACTATTTTGACATAAGGAGCCTGTTCCCCACTCTTTCCTTTGGACAGAGGGACTTTCACTACAGGGTAAAAACTGAAGACGGTGATGTTTTTACAGACATTCGCTCTGTAGAGTCTACTTACGTTTCTGCACCAATAGAAATCAAATACAAATCCAGCAGGTATGGTAATTTCAGGGCTTATTTAATTGGAGGTGGAGAAATAGCCTATGATTTGGTATCCAATAAAGACGTGGATGCTTTTGATAAATCCATTATTCGTTTGAACAATTGGAACTATGGTTATTCATTTGGATTTGGTTTTGAATTTTTTCTGGAATATTTCAAATTTGCCCCTCAAATTAAGTGGACAAAAGGACTCAACAACCTATTGATTAATGACGATACTCCATTCACTAACATCATAAACAAGTTAAATTCGAACATGGTAGTGATTTCATTGACTTTTGAAGGTTAGCCTCGGCACTTATCCAGCTATTCACCCGTTCGCACTTTTATTCATAAAATTGTGCTAAAGATGAAATACCTTTGTTCAAAACCTGACGACAATATGTTACAATTCAAATTAATAATAGTTGCCCTTATATTTGTTCCTCAATTTGCATTTACTCAAAATAATACTGTGAGTGGAACGGTTAAATCAATTAGTAATGGCGAAGACATGATCAGCGCTTATATATTTGTAAAAGGCCGAGACGAAGGAACAGTTACAAATTTTTACGGATTTTACTCCTTGACACTACCAGCAGGAAAGTACACTTTAATATACAGCTATACCGGATTTGATGAAATTGAGAAGCAAGTTGATCTTTCTGCAGGTGATGTAAAATTAAACATCGAGTTAAAAGAGGAAGTAACTCAATTGAGCGTGGTTGAAATCAAAGCCAAAAAGAAAACTGACAATTTCAAGAAAATTGAGATGAGTACTGTCATTCTTGACATCGAACAAATAAAAAAAATACCTGCTTTGTTAGGTGAAGCTGATGTCATAAAAAGCATACAATTATTGCCTGGGGTTTCAACTGTAGGAGAAGGAGCTACAGGGTTTAATGTTCGTGGAGGTGGTGTTGATCAAAACCTTGTACTATTAGACGAAGCACCTGTTTTTAATTCATCCCACTTATTTGGGTTCTTTTCTGTATTTAATCCTGATGCAGTAAAAAGTGCAACATTGATCAAGGGCGGAATCCCTTCTCAGTATGGCGGTCGGCTCTCTTCGATACTCGACGTTAGGATGAAAGATGGAAATAAAAAGAAATTTACTGGACAAGGTGGTGTAGGATTACTATTTAGCAGACTTACAATTGAAGCCCCTATTGTAAAAGACAAAGGCTCTTTCATTTTAGCAGCAAGAAGATCCTACGCCGATGTGCTTGCAAAACCCTTTTTGAATGAAAGTTTTAAGGATAGCAAATTTTACTTTTACGACTTAACAGCAAAGGCTAACTATCAGATTACAGAAAAAGACAAACTGTATTTATCGGGATATTTTGGAAGAGATGTTTTCGGAGCAGGCTTTTTCTTTAACTGGGGTAATGCAACCAGTACGTTAAGATGGAATCACATATACAATGAAAAATTATTTTCGAATGTGACTGTCTATTATTCCGATTACGATTATTCCCTTGGAGTAGAACTTGATGACAGTGATGATGAATTCAAATGGTCTTCGTCAATAGTAAATTATGCAGTGAAACCAAAGTGGACATATTACGCAAACAGCAACAATACAATCTCGTTTGGATTGCAAAGCACCTATTATGATTTCAAACCAGCAAAGACCTCATTTGTTAGCGGAGGAGTTTCGGCAGACATTAGCCTCCCTAATAAATATGCTCTTGAAAACGGAATTTATGCGGGGAATGAGCAAAAAGTTGGTAAAAAAGTAATACTAAGATACGGGGTGAGGTTTTCAGCTTTTCAATACCTTGGATCTGGAAAAGCTTATGAGTTTACAGACCCTACGCAAGTTTTAGACAGCAGAGTCTTATCCAGCACAACAAGCTTTGATAAAAACGAGGTCATTGCTGATTATTACAACTTTGAACCTAGGCTTTCGATTAAACTGGATATAGACAGCGTAAGCTCAATCAAAGCCAGCTACAACAGAATGACTCAAAATTTACATTTGATGTCTAACACGGCTGCTGCAACACCATTAGACATATGGACACCGAGCACAAACAACATTAAACCTCAGTTGGCTGACCAAGTTGCCGTAGGTTATTTCAGAAATTTTGGGGAAAACTTAGGATTTGAAGCTTCAACCGAAGTATATTATAAAAGACTACAGAATCAAATAGGTTATGTTCCTGATGCTAATCTAACAATCAACGAATTGTATGAAGCAGACTTGCTTTTTGGTGATGGGAGGGCGTACGGAATTGAGTTTTTAATTAAAAAGACATCAGGAAAATTTACAGGCTGGATTTCATACACCTTTGCTAAATCCGAAATAATAATAGACAACATCAACAACAGCGATTGGTACCCTGCAAGGTACGACAGAAGACACGTTGGTAACTTGATATTCAGTTATTCCTTTACTCCTAGATACGAAATGTCAGCAAACTTTGTATACAATACTGGAATTCCCGCTACATTTCCAACTAATTCTTTCGAAGTCCAAAACTATTCAATTCCACAAAACCCAAGTAGCTCATTTAACAATTCAAGGGTAAGCGATTACCACAGGCTGGATTTATCCTTCACTATTTACGGAAAGAAAAAAGATAAGAAAAAGATTACTGGAGACTGGATATTCAGTGTATACAACGCTTATAACAGGCGCAATGCATTTACTATATTCTTAGACGGGAACAATGAAGAAGGAAGTCCGCAAGCGGTCAGATATTCTATCATTGGATCAATAGTTCCTTCAGTCACCTATAATTTCAAATTTTAACCCATGAAAAACTTCCTATTTATACTTATTATCACTGTTCTAATGTCTTCATGCGAAGACCCTGTTGACATTGAAATATCAAATGGTGTTGCTCAATTGTCAGTAGATGCGTTTGTAAATAACTTACCCACCGAACAAACAATTTATTTAAAAATGACAAAAAACTTTTTTGAAACAGACTCGCAAGCCCCTGTTATTGGAGCAAGCGTTAAGATTGTGGATTCCAAGGGAGCTGTGTATCACTTCACTGATGTCGACAATATAGGTAAATACAGCTGGGGTGATTCTGTATTGATACATGAAGGACTTACTTATGACCTTGAAATTAACTACAACGATGAAATGTACACATCAACAGAACTTGCTAATCCTGTACCTGCCATTGACTCTTTAGTTATTTCACCTTTGGATAGTCGGTTTGGTGAAGAAAACAACGAAGAAGAATTCCAAATAGAACTTTTTGCCATTGACATTGCTGGCAGAACGGATCATTATTGGATAAAGTTGTTCCGAAATGATTCAATTGACACAAGATCTGATGCAATTAATGTCAGTTTGAATGGGGCCAACGGACCTGGAGCGGATGGCGTTCTTTTCATACCTCCCATCAGATTTTTTCCATTAAACGATTTCCGTAGGCCATACCTAAGTGGAGAATCAGTGAGGGTAGAAATCCACAGCATCAACAAAAACGCTTATTTCTTTTTTCTGCAAGTTGTGAATCAAATCAACAATTCAGGATTATTTGCTGTTCCCCTCTCAAACGTTAAAACGAACATTGAAAGCAGCTCCAGCGAAACCGCTAAAAAAGCCGTAGGTATATTCAGTGTGTCAATGGTATCAGTTGAAGGAAAGGATATTTAGTTGAAGAATGATAAATTAACGTTCCACTAATTTTAGTTCAATCAACCTCAAAAGAGACAACTGCTCATCCTTGATATAGTTAGTAGATGATCAGTATACGTAAAACCCTACTCCCTTACTATTTCAACAAATAAGATTTAAGTATACAATCACTACTCTATTATGGACGAGAGAGAAAAACAGTCCTTATAGAGGTTAAGGGGTGATGTCAGTGACAATGACTTCATCAGTTAACTCTCCTTTTTTATTGTACTTCTGTACCGTAAACACCCCCTCTTTTTTACTTATAAATGCCAATTTATTAATGCCTTCAGTTTTTTTCATGAACTCGATTGCAGCATTAGCATCCCAAAACACCTGCACATTTCTTCTTGAGTAATAAACTAACAACGGATGCCAATAGTAGGGAGCTGTGATCAATTCATCTGGTGTGGTATGATTTCTTATCACTTCCCCATAAGACCACGCCTCTGTGTTTAAAAATCTCCTGTCGTTTACATTGTAATACCCATTGGTACTGCGATACATGACCACAATCATGCATACCACAGCCACTACAGTGTACACCTTATTTACAATAGGCCAACTTTTATGTTTAAAGTAATTAATTACCAATCCCGAAGTAGCGCCTATGAATAAACTAAAAAACATAC
>JBLIAZ010000013.1:0-22861 GCA_047631875.1 Saprospiraceae bacterium | reverse complement strand
CGATGTTTTACTAGCTATTGAAAATAGTGAGGGGCAGTCTGTAAAAATAGCACTTTGAATAGCACTTTTTGATTATGACACTTATTGACATAAAAAACAAAACCCTTTAAACGTAATGTTTAAAGGGTTTTTCACTCGTAGCGAGAAGCAGGCTCGAACTGCCGACCTCAGGGTTATGAATCCTGTGCTCTAACCAACTGAGCTACCTCGCCATTTGTCCCGTTTGGGGGTGCAAATATATGTTTTTCTTTTAATCTATGAATAGATGAAAGGAAAAATAAGGTACTTGATTTTATTTTTTTGCTGCTCCAGCAACACCATTGATTATAGCAATTGAGCTTTTGTCAACCCTAATTTTTGCAGAGCTTTCAATAATAACAACAACTGTGTCTGTATCAACATCCGATATTTTTCCGTGAATTCCTCCTGCAGTGACAATGCTATCGTTCTTTTTTAAAGATTCTCTTAATTTTTGTAGGTCCTTTTCCTTTTTACGTTGAGGACGAATGATGAAAAAATACATCACTACAAATATTAATCCCATCATGATTAACATGTTTGGACTAAATCCTCCTGCTGCTTGTAATAAAATTGTGTTCATTGTTGTTTAGTTGTTTTTTTACAAAAGCAATACTTTGTATTTGCTCTGTGTTATTTGTGAATATTAATTAGAAGTAGTTTCTGTTTTGAGCTCAGGTGTTCCTGACAGGTTTAGTTTTACAAATTTGTTGTCGGCATTACTTTCAATCCGGACTGCAACCTTGAACACTTGCCCTTCTTTTTTACCAGAAGGGTCAATCGTAATGTCAATTTTTTCTTGTTCTCCAGGGTTGATAGGGTCCTTCGGGAAAAATGGAATTGTGCAACCGCAGCTGCCTTTGGCGTCACTGATGATAAGGGGAGTGTCACCACTGTTTACAAAATAAAAGGTGTGATGTAACTTGTTTTCTTTACTGACAATTCCAAAATCAAAATCATACTCATTAAAAGTAATTTGAGCTCCACCCGCAAATTTATCGTAATTGTTTAATGCGGGAATATTAATTGTTTCCTCGCTATTAGGAACGGCTTGACTTGAAGTCCTTGAGCAAGATGTAACAGTAATGACACAAGTGATAAATAATATATTCCCTAAGGTAAGTATGTAGTTTTTCATCAATTTTAGGTGTTAATTCATGAGGCCTCTTCCTCGTTTTTCAATTTTCCCTTCGCGTTTGTAATCGGCCACAATTTTATCAAGCACACCATTTATGAACAACTTGCTTTTGGGAGTTGAATAATTTTTTGAAATATCAATGTATTCGTTAAGGGTTACTTTAACAGGGATTGAAGGCAGTTTTTCTAATTCTGCTAGTGCCATTTTCATGAGGATAAAATCCACTATGGCAATCCTATCGGCTTCCCAGTTTTTAGCTTTTTTCATGATTTCCTCCTGGTATTCATCATTGTTTACCAATACTTGTCTGTACACAGTTTCAATAAACTCAGTGTCGTCATCCTTGTCCTTAAATAGCGTTGGGAGTTTGTAATCGGAAGCAGTTTTTTTATTGAATTGCTTTAACGCTTTAACTGCATAACCACATACAAAGTAATGGTCGTCCTGCCAATGGATGTTTTTTTCTTCCAATAGGTGCTGAAGCATTTCGTGGTCAGCAATTTGATTTTTAAATAAACGGATGATGATGGCTGCGTCTTCTTCATAAGAGTCGCTTGATGAGGCTTTGTACTCTTTGTATGACTCTGTTTCTGTAATTTTAGTATGAATCTTTCTGATGAACTCTTGTTCCTCAACCCACGATATTTTGTATTCATCAATTTTTTTGAGTAGGTCTGTATTTTCAGATAACTGCAGCAATAATTTGTTATTGATGAACCTTAAATTTGGGTTTTTGTCTTCCTCGGTAGGGAGTCTTTTCCTTTTGCGTTCTTCAAGTAGTTTCTCTTCGAATTTTTTGAGCTCCATTAATATGGATAGCAAATGAATGAAGAGTTCGTAGTTTTTGTTGATGCTTCTCATCAATTCTTTTTCGCCAAGTGCTATCTCGGAAACACTTCCTTTGAAATAAGAGTAAAGTGCTTGGAAAATTTTTATTCTTATATGGCGTCTGCTTAACATAGAACGTTTTTTTTACGATGGCAAAGATAGTTAGTATATCTATTTAATTAGGCATAAAGACAACATTTTTATGTTTGATTCGTCTATATTTAAATCACGGGACTATTTGAAAGTGATCGACAGACAAATACTTGCGATCCTACCGTTTTACGCTACTTTAATTAGTTGCTTTATTACAATGTTATAACTAACTTTAAATTCAAATTTAATCAGTGGGTATGTTTAAGATTTACAAGTCACAGTTTTCGATGTTATCGGTGATGCTCCTCACGATGTTTGTAGTGTTTTCTTGTTCAAAAAAAGAGGATGAAAGAACATATTGGGATGCTGTTGAATTTACTACTTCAAATAATTCTTTTGCTTTTTTGATCACTTCTTCGATAATACCTCCAGCGGGGGATTATGGTTTGCCAGTGATGGAAAATGTTGCCAATGGTGGAATTACCGGATTGGACAAAGAGAGGTTTTATTACATGAGTTTGTATCCTCAAGTTTTGGACCCGATGTACAAGCCTTTTGCCGAGAAATTTTTATTTAGATACGATGAAAGTGGTGACGATACTTTTGAAAACTATCCATCTTTTGTAAATAATTTAAAAAACTTTAGTTACGAATTGGATGACTTTAATGCCGATGTGATTGCTCATCAAAACTCGCCAACTTCTGTGAAAGTGGGCAATTTAGTCAGAGCTAACAATGGGATTTTAACCATGTATGTCAAGTTACAGTATGTGGGTTCATTTTCGGAAAATCATTCAGTAGCCGTTTATTTGTATGAAAAAGAGCTAATAGCAAGTCAAGAGACTATTGCAAGTGGAGAAGTATCAAACTTTATTCATAGGAATGTATTTTCAAGTAGTGTGACTTCTCAATATGGAGATCCTATTAGTGGGACATTTGAATCAGGTCATGAAACAGAATTGTCTTTTATTCATGACTACGGCACAGAGGATATTACCAATTTAGGAATTTTAACAGTCGTGTATAAATTGGATAGTAGTAACGAGCCTGTTGGTGTTTACACTGTATACAGAAATTAACCATCTGCTTTGTAGTTAAATTGCTGATGTCGCTATGAAACCGATCAGGCCAGCGTTTTTTGCGCTTTTAATTTGAGACTCTTTATTATACGAATTCAGCTTAGTACCTTTTCTTAATTTTTACTCTGGTTAGTCTGATATACTCAAGCCATTCAACTTTTCGGTTTTTCAACTCGTTCTTTTTCCCTTTTCTATCGTCTAAAAATAAAAACGTAGCTACGGCTATGTTTGGATTTTTAGACTCGTGAAAGAAAATAATAACCTTCGGTGAAACTCCCGAAAAGCTGAATGGTTTGCGTATAATTATGTACTTTTGCGTAAACTTTTTTGAAGTGGGAAAACAGTGGTGGAAAATCCTTTGCGTTGTCTTATTAAGCTTTGTGCTTGTACAAGGTTTTTTGGGTGAAGTACCTCGTTTGAACATTTTAAATGAAACAATTCGAAACCTGTATTTTCATGTAGGAATGTGGTTTGCAATGATCGCGATGATGATTGTTTCAGTAGTTTATGCTATCAAAAATTTAAGTAATGGGAAACTGGTTGATGATCTGAAATCCACAGCTTTTGCACATGTAGGAGTGTTGTTTGGGTTTTTAGGTTTGTTCACTGGCATGTTGTGGGGGAATTACACTTGGGGAAGCTATTGGCCAGACGACCCTAAAATTCATGGAGCTGCGATTACTGTTTTAATTTACTTAGCTTATTTTATTTTAAAGTCTGGAGTGACGGACATGGAAAAACGAGCTAGAATATCCGGTGCATACAACATATTTGCATTTGTACTGTTGGTTTTATTTTTAATTATTTACCCTAGAATTGCACCGTCATTACATCCAGGAAATGGTGGAAATCCTGGGTTTAATACTTATGATTTAAACAGCAGCATGAGGGTGATTTTTTACCCAGCCATTATAGGATGGATATTATTAGGTGTGTGGATTGCACAACTTCAAATTAAAATTTCAAAACTTCAAAATAGGAAATTATTAAAAGAACTGGACTCATGAGTTTATTGAATAAATACTTTAAAAATATCGCGTTGACTTTGTTGCTGTGCATGATGTCAATGATCAGCGTTGCGCAAAACCCAAACGATGTTGAAATGGCCGATGTCATGCGTGATAACGGGAAAATATACGTTGTTGTAGCCGTGCTGTCAATTATTTTGGGAGGCTTGTTTGTGTACTTGATTTCATTGAACATGAAAATTTCAAAATTAGAAAAGGAATTAAAGTGAGTTTAAAATGAAAAAAAGTTCTGTAATCATATTGTCTGTTATTTTAGTGGTGGTCATAGGCATGTTGGCCTCGTTGATGGAAGCTGGAAATTATGCCACATTTGCTGACGCGGCGGAACAAAGCGGTCAAAATGTAACCATCATTGGTGAGCTCAATAAAAGCAAACCAATCATGTATAATCCAGAAATTAACGCCAACAGAACAGAGTTTTACGTAGTTGACAAAGACAACGTAGAACAAAAAGTGATTTTTCATGACGCGAAACCTCGTGACATTGAAAAGTCGGAGGAGATTACCATGGAAGGACGGATGATTGACGGGGAGTTTCATGCTGTACATATCCTTTTAAAATGTCCAAGTAAATATGAAACAAGTGAAATTGGCGTAAAAGAACCAGTTGAAACTTCCTTTGAAGCTCCAATCCCTGAATAAGCACAAAAAATCATGAAAAGCGAATACGTTGAGTACATAAATGAACATCTGTTTATAGGGACTATTGGTCATGTACTCATGATTTGTTCCTTTGTGGCAATAGTTTTTTCATCCATCAGTTACTTTTTGTCTGCACAAAATGGCAGTGATGCGCAGTGGTTAAAAGTTGGAAAGTGGCTATTTAGAATACATTCGTTTACCATACTCAGTTTAGTCGGCCTGTTATTTTACATGCTGCTGAATAACATGTATGAATATCATTATGTATTCAAACACAGCAATGATGTAATGCCGTTAAGGTACATCCTGTCTTGTTTTTGGGCTGGTCAAGAGGGTAGTTTTTTACTTTGGATCATTTGTCATGTGCTACTTGGTAATGTGCTTCAGTTGACCTCAAAATCATGGGAGCCACACGTAATGGCTATTTTTGGATTGATGCAAATGTTCCTTGTGGGCATGCTACTTGGAGTAAATGTGTCTGGTGGAGCTGGGATAGGGCTGTTGGTAACCATCATTTTGTTAGTTCCCACTCTGTTGTTCATCAAAAAACTTACTTTGTTAGAAGGGTTCAGCTATTTAGCAGCTGCCATAGTCATTGGTATATTATTTTCCATGTTTCCATATGAAGGATTTACCTTAGGAAGCAATCCTTTTGTTTTGTTGACTAGGGACTCTGAAACTTTCGCAAGAGACACTTTGTTTTTTAATAAAAATTACACAGATATTATTCAAGGACAAGGACTTAACCCCTTGTTGCAAAACTATTGGATGACCATACATCCGCCTACTTTATTTGTGGGATTTGCCTCAACATTAATTCCTTTTTGTTATGCAATAGCTGGTCTTTGGACACGGAAATTTAATGATTGGATGGCACCTGTGTTGCCTTGGATGTTTTTTGGTATCATGGTATTAGGAGTTGGGGTATTGATGGGGGGAGCATGGGCATATGAGTCACTCACATTTGGTGGGTTTTGGGCTTGGGACCCTGTAGAAAATGCTTCCTTGTTTCCTTGGCTGACTTTTGTTGGTGCGGCGCATGTGATGATGATTCAAAAAAAGAAAGGCGAGTCCTCCTATATGACATTCTTGTTGACCATATTTTCCTTTGTATTTGTCATATATTCGACTTATTTAACTCGTAGCGGGGTATTGGCTGAAACATCGGTACATTCTTTTGCGAGTGGAGGTTCAGGACAAATTCTATTCTTTTTGTTTTTTGTTTACTGGTTGGGAGGCATTGTTTTACTTCAAAATAAAGTAACAAGGACACTTTTTACAGGCGCAGCAGCGGGCTTGTACTGGCTTAATTTAATACATGGCAACACGTATTGGGTAAACATTCTGTTTGTGGTGGTGCTGTTGGTTCTGTTTGTTTGGGACTATTTGAAGTTTTTTGACAAAGGTAAAAACGAGGAAGACAACTTGAGTTCAAGGGAGTTTTGGATGTTCATGGGAGCGATATTGCTGTTGCTAAGTTGTTTTCAATTGATTTTTAAAACAAGCTTACCTGTATTTAATGGGGTATTTGGATTAGATAAAGTACTTAACAAGACCGACATTGTCAGTGATTACGCTGTTCCTCAAATGATCATAGGTTCTTTCATTAGCCTTGTCTTGGGTTTTTCATTGTTTTTGAAATACAAAAAAACACCTTCCAAACCGTTTTTCAAGTACACCTTAATAGCTCTGATTAGCAGTGTAACGGTTGTTTTGTTCAGCATGTATTTTACTGATTTTGATTTTGGGGAGAGTAACAGCACAAAAATTTTGTACCCGATATTCTTTACTTTTTCACTGTTTGCTGTACTTGGAAATTTGTACTATTTCATTTTTGTTTTGAAAGGAAAGTTCAAAAATGCTGGATCATCTATTGCGCATTTTGGGTTTGGATTAATTCTTTTGGGTTCGTTTATTTCAACCAGTCAAAGCGAAGTAGTGTCTGTAAATACTTCGGATGCTGACCTTGAACTTGAATCTCAAGGTGAATTGCTAAACTCAGAAAATCTTAAAATTGTAGTTGGAGATACTTTGCCTTTGGGTGACTATTGGGTGAGTTATGTAAACAAGTACCAGGAGGGAGTAAATATATATTATGACATTGAATATTATAAGGACATTGATGGGGTGAAAAAACTAGATTTCACTTTAACTCCCTTCATTCAGATTAACGCTACCTTTGGAAGGGTTGCTGAACCTGATACTAGGCATTATTTGTTACATGACTTGTACACCCATTTAACGTCAGCAATATCTGACACGACAACCAAAAAAGAGTATAAAAAGTTTGCTTTAATAAAAATGAAGCGAGACAGTTCCGTGGTTCACAGTGATTATAAGTTTGTTTATAAGGAAGTAGCCACATTTAAAACTGAAGAAAATGCTGATTCAATGGTACTACGGATGATGGTGACAAACCCTCAAGGGAGAGAAGGGTTGTTGGAATTGCCAATGGTTTTGTATAAAAACAAATTGTATCCTATTCCAAATGCAAATTATGAGGTTGGTGTAGCAGGGGAGTGGATAAAAGCTGATCCCGCCACAGAAACTTTTGAAATGTATTTGTCTGTTATGAAGCCCGAAATAAAAGATTTCGTAGTGCTAAAAGCAATTAATTTCCCACTGATTAACATGCTTTGGCTTGGCTGCGTGGTAATGGCCTTAGGGACCTTCATGTCCGTAGTGAAAAGAGTAAAGAGTTTGCGAAAATTAAAACAACCTATAAATCCCTAAGCTTCCTCCGAAAGCTCCGTAATCATTGATCGGGTTAAAATAATCCACCCCAGTAATGTTGTTGTTTACATAGGGTAAGTAATATTTGAATTCCAAATTGAATTTTGTTTTTTTAGAGCCAAAATTATATCCAAAATGAGGGTTCAATAAAAACCTTTGTCCTTCGGAAATGTCATACTCGTTTTTCCTGTCAAGCTCGAACCAATTGGTTAAGCCTACGTATATAAATTGATTAAGTCCTCTGTCCTTTGGGCAATCACAAAAATAATGAGCATCACCCAAAAAGTGCCAATATAAATTAGCGTCAATTTGTGGATAAAATTTAAAATTCCACTGGTTGTGGTCAAAAATAAGGTTCCCCATTAAATTGGAAGTGAATCCAATTTTCAATTTTTTATTGTAGTACCATTCCCTTAAGAATCCAGCTTCAAGGTGATAAGTTCCAAATATCAATGGTGTCAAGTGAAGTGCAGCAATCCTAGTCGTTTTTTTGGTAATGCCATAAGCATAACTTACGCTAACCATTGGAACTGGTACTGGTATCGAAAGTGCAGCAGTGTTTACCATCGGTCCACCCACACTAACTGACACTGCTCGTTCTTTTCTTCCTAAGGGCACCACATGTCGACTAGGAGCACAACTTAAAGTGAAAAATATGAGAATTAACAATGATCCGTACTTCATCAGATTGAGACGCGTGCTGGTTAGAAAACTAAAAGTAGGGAAATAAACTTGGATTGAAGTGCAATTACCTCGGCGACTAGGATTTTATACTTTATCCATTTTGAGTTGTTGCTGAAGCATCTTAACAACTTCTTGGTCAATTAATGATGCCATGTCCATTTGACGAATTTTATCAATTTCCATCCATCGAAAACACTGTTTAATATTAGGAGGGAAGCCAAAAGTCTTTTTTACGGTTCGGATGTTTTTGTTGTCTAATTGTTGAATGATAAAATAGATGCTCACAATTTGTTCTCGCCCATCAACTGGGGAGGCTTGGTAAAAATCGTTTACGTAAAATAACCTGTCTATTTTTACCTCAATGTCCATTGCGTCTTCAAAAGAACGGATCAAGCAATCCTCAATACTTTCTCCAAATTCCAGCTCTTCACCAGGAAAAGTGGTTGCAGCGGAACTTCCTATTAATTCATCAGAAACCAAAACGGCGTCATCTTTTAACAGTAATCCAAATACTCTTATGTTAAAGCTTTGCGGAGTCATTTACGTAACCTCTTTGGTTTATGTTGAGTAGGTTGTGTTAAAAAGTGTACGGATGAAATTTAATAAGGTTGCATAAACTAGAATATATTTTTACACCGATTTTAAATTGTTAACAAAATGACGCAACCTTACTGGAAACAATTCGTTTGACTAGTATAACTGTATTAGTTTTGATAAGGGAATTCCAGGGAAACGATAAAATTAAAATAGTGGAAAAAGTAATTTTAGTAAATGAACTCGATGAAGAGTTAGGAGTGATGGAAAAGATGCAAGCGCACAGTTTGGGTTTGTTGCATCGGGCTTTTTCTGTGTTTATTTTTAACGAAAAAAATGAATTACTTATCCAACAAAGAGCCAAATCAAAATACCACAGTGGGGGCTTATGGTCCAACACCTGTTGTAGTCATCCAAGACAAGGAGAAGCTGTAGTTGATGCTGCTGAAAGACGACTAGTAGAAGAGATGGGGTTTACCACAAAACTTACAAAAACATTTGACTTTATATACCGAAAAGCACTAGACAAAGGATTGTTTGAACATGAATTTGATCATGTGTTTGTGGGGGAATACAACAATAGACCTGTTGTCAATGATGCTGAAGTGCAAGCATTTGAATATGTAAATGTTAACAAATTACTCGTTCAAATTGATCAGGAACCCCATAAATATACCGAATGGTTCAAAATAAGCTTACCTCGAGTGGTGTCGATGATTAATCAGTAAGCGAACACTGCAAATTGCGCAAACACTTTATGTAAGACTTAAGCCCTTTGCAATAACGCCATATAAAACCCGTCAAAACTATTTTCCTGCGGAAGTATTTTTTGCTCTTTTATCAACTTAAATTCTTGCCCTTGCTCTGATTTTAAAAACTGCTCAACTTGTTTTTCATTTTCAGATGGGAGTACACTGCAGGTAGCATATACAAAATAACCTTCATTTTTCACCATGCAAGAATAAGTACTGATGATGGATTGTTGTGTCTTTTTAATTTCGTTGATGAAACTTGGTGTCAGTTGCCATTTAGCTCCAGGATTTCTTTTTAAAGTCCCTAGTCCTGAACAGGGGACATCAAGTAGTAAATAATCAGCCTTTTTTAAGTATTTAGTAATTGTATATTCGTCAATCAAAACTGTTTTTATGATCCTCACTCCAGACCGAATAGCTCGTTTTTGTAATTCTTTTAATTTGAAAGCATGAATGTCCATGGAAACAAGTTTTCCTTTGTTTTTCATTAATGCTGCAAGATGTAAGGATTTTCCACCAGCGCCAGCGCAAGCATCAATAACTAACGAGTTTGGTCGTGGGTTCAAGAAAGGTGCTATCAACTGAGAGCCTCTGTCCTGCACTTCAAAAAAGCCTTTACTAAAGCTTTTTAAATGTGTGAGTTTAGCCCTTTTATTAAGGGTTATACAATCGTTTTCATTTGAAAAAGTTTGATGTCCTTCCTCCAGTAAAGCTGAAACGCAATCATCAACGTTACTTTTTAAAGTGTTGACCCTCAGGTTCACCTCCTGAAGGTTGTTCAAATTGTTTAGACATTGGTCCCACGAATTATCCAATTCATTTACTCCAAGTTCATCTAACCAGTCAGGTATGGATTCTTTGATTTTCCTGATGCCTTGCAGCTCACTTTTTTTAGTTTGAATCGTTTCAGAGTCAAGCGAAGAAAACTCATCAAAAGGAGGGAGGGTTTCACCTTGGAGCACCCAATGGATTCCTAAAATTTGCCACCATTCCTCTTTTGATGTGGGTTCCTGTCCCAGTATTTCATAATATAAACGGTACCACCTGACAACTGAATAAGCTGTGTCTGCCAAAAACCTACGGTCTCGGCTTCCCCACTTAGGGTTTGATTTTAGTAAGCTTTGCACTGCTTTGTCTGCTTGAATATTCTTTTCAAAAATATCCTGTAAAACATTTACAACTGCGTGTACGAGGTTGGGGAATAGTTTCATCATTTTTTTCAAAGTGTAAAAATAATTATTTTTTACGGGATTGTATTTATAATCTGTAAAGAGTGTATGGTCAAACCTAATCCGTTTCAGTATATTTACTTTTCAGATTAGCAAAAATAATACATGAATAATAATTTCAACTATTTTCTGATAGCCTCGGTTGTCATTGCTATAGCCCTTTTTTGATGGTGCTTAGATTGTAATACAATAATTGATTTTGAAAAATTGAACACACAAGCATGAGTAACAAATCTATTCAACGAGGATGGGTAGTGTTCGATTGGGCAAATTCAGCTTATTCTTTGGTTATAGTATCTACTGTATTCCCTGCAATATTCAATTCGTTTGCGGGAGAGAACCCTGTTTTTTTAGGAATAAATTTTTACTCAGCTGACGCACTTTATACTTACAGTATTTGTTTTTCCTTTTTAGTGATTGCCATACTTAGCCCAATACTTTCAGGCATAGCGGATTACTCAGGTCAAAAAAAGAGGTTCATGCAGTTTTTTACCATATTGGGATCTTTTTCATGCGTAGCTTTGTATTTCTTTAGCCCTGATAACTTGTGGCTTGGTGTACTTGGAGCAATATTAGCGAGCATTGGTTATTCAGGGAGCATGGTTTTTTACAATGCTTTTTTACCTGAAATTGCGTCAAAAAAAGAGCAAGACGCTTTAAGCGCAAAAGGATATTCATACGGTTATATCGGAAGTAGTTTGTTGCTGATAACCTTATTGATAATGGTTGCTAATTATGATGTGCTAGGTTTTAGTTCAAAATTGCAAGTGTTTAAAGTTGGTTTTGTTTTAGTTGGATTGTGGTGGTTTGGATGGGCACAATGGACCTTTAAAGTGTTACCAAATAAATCGAAAGTAAAGCTAACAGAAGTAAGTAAATTCAAAGAAGGATTTAAAGAATTAAAATTTGTCTGGAAAGAACTTAATGCATTACCTGTACTAGGAAAGTTTTTGAAAGCATTTTTCATGACCTCACTTGGTTTACAAACTTTGATTATTGTCGCTCCATTGTTTGCTTTGAACGTGGTGGGAATGGCGGGGTCTGATCTGATTGTTGTGGTATTAATCATGCAGCTATTGGGTGTGATCGGAGCAGTATTTTTTTCCAAATTGAGTAAAAGTAAGGGCAATGTACTTTCTTTGATGACAGCTACAGCTGTGTACTTAATCATATGTATTACTGCATTTTTATATGCTGATAAAACCTTGTTTTACATTCAAGCGGGATTCATGGGATTTGCTTTAGGGGGTATCCAATCACAAGCAAGGTCGGCGTATGCTAAATTGTTGCCAGGAGGCACTCATACTGCTTCATACTTTAGTTTTTATGACGTCCTTGAAAAAATTGCAATAGTACTTGGCACCTTCATTTACGCAGGTGTAATTTATTATTTTAGTTCGCTCCAAGTGATTTCAGCATCACGGATTGGTATTTTGATTTTAGGAGTGTTTTTCATGATAGGACTCTTTTTGTGGTTACCTTTAAAAAAGGAACCTAAATTAAAACCTGGATTTGAGCTCGAGTAAGATCCACCGTTAAAATAACATTATGGCAAAAGATTGGAAAGACAGGTTAGGGATGGTTTATTCAACCAATGATGACTTCAATTACGATAAAGACGAAGACAACCAACAAACTTTAGATGCCAATGATCAAAAGCTGTACGTGAGCTTAGATAAAAAGAACAGAAAAGGGAAGGCCGTTACTCTGATTGAGGGTTTTATAGGTAGTGATGATGACCTTAAGGATCTTGGTAAAAAATTAAAATCTAAATGTGGGGTGGGAGGTTCTGCTAAAAATGGAGAAATTCTAATTCAAGGTGACGTCCGCGACAAAGTGATTGTCATGCTAGAGAAAGATGGATATAAGGTAAAGAGAAAAGGAGGATGACTCTTCCAAAAGTTAAAATTAAAAAGATCCAAGTTGAAAGTAAAGTCAAGACTGAACATTAGATTCACTTTTGATTTTACTTTCAACTTGGATCTTTCTCGTTGAATTAAACTGCTTTATTGAATGACTAGTTTTTCAACTGTTCCATTGATCCTTACAACGTAAATTCCAGTCTTTAAATTTGACACATCTACGTTGGTGTTTTTCGCATCAATGGCCGTTGTTAATACTGTTTGGCCACTTGTGTTGGATATTACTAATAAACCAGATTCACTAGCCACAACTGCAATTGTTTCACTGGCTGGATTAGGATAAATATTAATAGATGGGGCTGAAACCTTGGAAGTTGAAGTTGCCAAACAGCTTATTTCACTGAATGCCTGAGCAAAGGTATAAGTGCCCCCACAGGATGCGTCGGCGTCGTTGTTTGCTGACCAGGTCATTAAACCTCTTAAAGTAGGGTAGGAGTTCGCTAAAGTATAACTTCCTGGTTTTGGACCGCATCCCATTAAATACTCCACCGCTGCTTTCATGTTGGCACTGCTTACATAGCCATCCCCAGCTCCCGAACATGCAGGGAGAGCCACAACGACTTTACTTGCAGGTAATCCTGAATAGGTGCCACTGACATTAGGAGCTCCAATAGTAAAGCCTTCAATTGCAGCTTCGATTTGTGTGATGATAAAATCCACAGTTCCTTGCTGGTATTCAGTTGGACTTCCAGGATACTTAATTGAATAGTTACCTCCAGAATTGTACAACTGAATCATCAGTAAATCTAAGTCATCACGTAGTTGCTCAATGAAAGGTAAAAATGCCCCGTTGCAATAAAACCAAGGGCTTAATGCGCCAGTAGTATATAATACTTCAGGTGCAGCAGTTAATATCATTTTTTTACCATACGTGCTTTGATGCCAAGTCAACAATTCAGTTACACCATCAATTAATTACTGCATGTAGCTTGCAGGATTGGCGAGTGAACCACTCGGGGAGCACATGTAAGCTTGACGTTCTAGGTCAATATCTATTCCATCTACACCATAAGTTTGAATGAAACTTTTTACTTTAGAAACGAAGGTGTTTTTATCAGTAATGTTATTTAGTTTAAATGAGCCGTTTGCACCTCCAATACTAATCACTACCGTTTTACCTTCTGCTTGTACAGTAGCAATGTCAGCTATCAACTGTGAGTTGTCGAACGGGGTAAACTCTAAATCACCCACCACGTTGTTGTCTTGGGCTCCGTCGGTGTACGCTTCTAAAAAAGAAAGCATTAATACGTTATAACGGCTATCCACGTCTGTTAACCGCAAGGCATCCCAATTGTGCCAATAACCAACCAATACTTTACCAGGAAGAGTGGCCGAGGACGATAATGTGAGTAAAATTAGTGCAGACAGCACCATTAATCTTGAAATTAAGTAGTTTTTTTTCATAGTAAATAAGGTTTAGTTAGTTTCTATGAATATAAGGGAGAATTAGGCGTTTGTAAAACGCAACAAGTTATAAAGCTATTATAGTCAAGTATTTACAATTTTGTCCGTGCTTTGTCCTAGCGTTTTCACCTAGTAAATACCCAGTTGTCGGCTGAAGATAATTTTTCGTTGAATTCATACCCTCCGGTGTCGTACAATTTTAATTTTTCAGGATCAGAGATCTGATTTTGGACAATGAATTTTGCCATTTGACCCCTTGATTTTTTTGCGTAAACCATTACTGTTTTGTATTCTCCGTTTTTGAAATCTTTGAAAGTAGGGGTGATTATTCTAGTAGCTAGTTCTTTTTCCTTAGCAGCTTTAAAGTATTCATTCGAAGCCAAGTTAATGATGACATCACTCTCTGTCAAAGACGAATTAATTTCATTACAAATGTCCTCGTCCCAAAACTGATAAAGATTTTTACTTTTTCTTACAGTCAGTTTTGTTCCCATTTCTAATCGGTAAGGTTGGATAAAATCCAAAGGCTTTAAAATACCATATAAACCTGAAAGTATTCTTAAATGCTTGTCAGCATAAGCTAAATCCTTTTTGTTGAACGATTGGGCATCAAGTCCAGTGTATACCTCACCGTTAAAAACAAACATAGCGGGTTTGCTTATTTTTTTTGTTTGCTCAATTTGAAATTTTTGATACCGGTCATGGTTTAAAGAGGAAAGGTCCAAGCTCAAGTGCATCAACTTTCCAATTTTTTTAACCGATAGTTTCTTTAGTGTTTTTGCAAGCAAGGTTGTTTTTTCCCAAAAGACTGGCTCCTGATAATTAAGCTCAGGTATTGGACAGTCAAAGTTTAGTTTCTTGGCAGGCGATAAGAGGATGATCAGCGACATGAATTTGTATGGGATTAATGAGCGTTCAAGTTTAAGTACTCGAAGGACTAAAAATGAAATCAATCAGGGAGTCTATGTCGTACAGAATACGATATGCCTTTGAGTTTTTGAGGCAAAATGGCTCTATGTATGTGACTATTTGCTTGTAACTTTTCATTGTTAATTCGCAAACAAAGTGTTCGTCGTCTTTGCTGTATATTCCAATGTCTTCCTCAGATAACATCAAAGTTAAACAGCAATTCTGAGCATCCACAAATTCTAATTGATCCACCACCAAAGCTTGTTTGTTTTCAATGACGGTAGTTATCAAAGAGTTTTTAAACATCTCAGCTTCTTCTTTATTGAAACTGAATAAACGAATGAAGCTGTCACCGTATTCATTCAAATTGTTTTTAAAATCTAATTTCATTATTATTCCTTTAATACCATGTCAATACACATTACAGCACCTAGAACCAATAATCGGATAGGGTTTTCTGCATCCACTTGCTCATTGATACTTAACATGTAATTGTCAGCAGATGTAAAAAGTTCTTTTCCAAATCCAGCCCATTTCTTACTAACATTGGCATACTCTTGCTCACCATTTACAAACTTAAAATCCCAACTTGTCCATTTACCTTTAAGAGTACAGATGACTTTGTCATTCGGATCCAACACATCAAACTTACCACCAATAGAAAAAAGCTTTTGTTTGAATTTCCCAACTAATTTATCATTTTCATCAAGTACTTCCACAGTGGAAAGTATGAGAGAAATCCCACGTCTAACCGTCAATACTTTTTCACCACTTGCAGTTTTAATTTCCACGTTAAAAGGTGTCATCCTTTTGTAATCAGTAAATCTTAAAATCTTTGTAAAAAAACCAAGTTTTTCTTCTCGACAGTTCATGATTGTTTCTTGACTTTCTGGGTCAAGAATATCGTAATTGTTAGATGCTTTAAACATGCCTACATGCTCTTTGATGAAATATAAGTTTCGTCTTAATACGTTGTTCATGATAATGGATTTGTTTGCGCTAAACTACTTTATTTAATTTCAAAAGTTTGAATTAAGCGTCATTATTTATAGTTAATAGGGTTGTCCAGTGATTGTCTTGTGCGTTAGTTAGCATCTTTTGAATAAATAATTGATATTTGATTTCAAACGCAACCTTATGTATATCGATATGAAAAAAATAATTACGATTTTGATGATGTTAGCTGTTGTTATGCAACTTCAGGCACAGAAAACTGTTGGGATTCATTTATTGGCTTACACCAACGATGAGACTTTAATGAAACTAGCCAATGATTTGGAAGCCTTAAAAAAGAAGGGAGTAAACACACTGTTTTTAGAAGTGGATTATCATTTCGACTTTAAATCCCATCCAGAACTTACCTCTAAGGACAAGTTCATTACAAGATCCATGGCAAAAAAATTCAGTAAAATGTGTAAAAGTTATGGAATGAAAATCATCCCTCAATTTCAATGTTTAGGGCATCAATCGTGGGCAGGGAATACATGGGAATTACTTACAGTTTATCCGGAATTGGATTTAACACCAGGCGCTTTCCCAGGTAACAAAGGTTTATATTGTAGAGAGTGGGATGTAACCAATCCTAAAGTCAACGAAATTATTTTCCCAATGATCGACGAGATTCTTGAGGCTTTTGATGCCGATGGATTACACATGGGATTGGATGAAGTTTTTTTATTAGGGTCTGATGAATCACCAAATACTAAAGGAATGGACCCAGCCTATTTGTATGGGAAATTCATAAGAGAGTTTCATGATTATTTTTCAAAAAAACAAAACAAGCAGCTGTACATGTGGGGCGACCGATTGATTGATGGAGGTAAGTTCGGGTATGGGAAATGGGAAGCGTCTTTGAACGGAACTCATAAAGCAGTTGATAGCATTCCTAAAGACATCATCATTTGCGATTGGCATTACAGAACACAAAAAGAATACCTGTCTGTGGACATGTTCATTAAAAAAGGCTTTAGGGTAATCCCTTGTTCTTGGAAGGATGAAAAAGCAGCAGGTGATTTAATCAGGTATTCTTATGCTAAACAAAACCCTAAGATGCTTGGTCACATGTATACCTTGTGGGGAGCTATTAAACCTGAAGAACTTCTGAGTTTTGGTTCCTTGAATAGTGGAATGGAAATCATCAAGGGTGAAAAGTATCACGAAGTTTTCATAAGTCAAAATGGAGTTTCAAAAGAGGGCAAGTTACTGGTAAAAATGAATGCTTCAAATTCTAAAGTGGAAATCAGGTATACAATTGATGGTTCAGATCCAAATGCGTCATCCATTAAGTACAGCAAACCTTTTGAATATGTAAAAGGTCAAGTACTAAAGTCGGTCCCGGTGAGTGATGGCATTGTGGTAGGAATAGTGACCGAAGCAGAGTTTGTTATTCATAAAGCTGTGGGTAAAAAAATCACCTTACTTACAGAGCCGAGTGAAGATTATGCAGCTGAATTCAAAGAAAAAGTATTAGTGAACGGTGTGGAGTTTACGATGAGTTACAGCGATGGTGAATGGTTAGGATTCGAGAAAATTGATTGTGAATTTGTACTTGACATGGGGGAGACTCAAATGATTAATTCAGTGAGCATGAATTTTCACAATAAGGTGAATGACTGGGTTCACCATCCTTTAGAGGTGATTGTTATGGGGTCTGAAGACGGCAAAACGTACAAAGAAGTAGGGAAGGTGGTCAAACGTAAAACGGGTAGAGTAATTGTTAATTATAAAATCCCCATTAAAAAGGAAGTGCGCTACCTTAAAGTACTCGCTAAAAATCAAGTGATTCCTGAAGGCTTTAACGGCGCTGGAGAAAAAGCTTGGATATTCATTGACGAAGTGATGGTGGAGTAAAAACTTCTTGCTAGAAACAAAAAGATGAAACCGAAATAAGAGAACCAACATGATTTTATAGTATCGTACAGTTGCAAAAATTCATTGGTAATCTTTAGAAAGTAAGCATAAAAAAGCCTTGACAACATTCAGTTATTCAAGGAATTTTATCACATTTTTTACTGTTTTACAACTACTTTATTCACGCTCACTCCATTAATGATCAACTGCACGTTATAAATTCCAGGAGCTAATGACTGCATGTTTACTGCTTTCACTGCGCCGTTTACGTTCAACACCACTTGTGCTTGGTTGTTGATGATCGTAGTTTTAGTTAAAACAGCGTTGCTAGGAACTAGTATGTTTAAAATTCCACTTGTTGGATTTGGGTACAGGGTAAAGTCATCAGCCTGAACAGCATCAATTCCTGTACAAATGTCAACCACTAAAACTCTAGGAGTGCATGTTTTACTGCTTCCATTATAGCTTACGGTGACCGTATAGCTTCCTGAAACACCAGCTTGGTAATTTGAAGCTGTTGCACCATTAATGTCAAGACCGTCCTTTTTCCACTGATAAGTGTAATCGTTGTTTGATACCCCTACAAAAGTGGTAGTTGCACCCTGACAAATCATTAAGTCCCCCGCAATAGTTATGGAGGTGTCAATTGAGATTGTTCCAATTACTTCTATGTCGTCAAGTGCTATGTCACTTGTAAATTCAGTTCCAGATACTCCTTTGAAGGTAATGTAAACAGCTGTTCCATTGTATGTCGTTAAGTCCAGTGTCTTTTTAATCCAAGTATCTCCCTGATCTCCTGTAATTGTTGTGATTGCAGTGGTAGTGATTCCATCCACTTCAATGTCCACAGTTAAAGTTCCCATTGCTACACCATACATGTGATACCAAAAACTCAAACTCGAAGACTCGTAAGACGATAAATTCATGCATCTTGATTTTAACAAGGCAGTTTTTCCATAACAAGCAGAGGTTTCCAAATAGATGTACTGCCCACTTACGGTACCTAAAGTATGATCCGTTGAAGGTCCAGTACTTGCAGATGTTGTCCCATTGTTGTCTACCCTCCAGTCAATTTCATCTGATCCATCGTTTGTATTTGACCAGTTACCAGTGATGTTGCAAACCGTAGTTTCACAGTCATTGTCGGTCCCACAGCTTAATTGACTGTCGAAATTCTCAACGCCTAACACTCCACCTCCTACGGTGAAAGCGGTGATTAAAGTGTCATTTAATGCATAGTCGTCACTGTTCCCATTCGGTAACGAAGTAAATGCTTTAAAAGAGTGTGTGCCAAAACCTAACGTGCCCATGGTATTTAAGTTGATGCTTGTTGTTCCTTCACTGGTTACAGACAGTCCGGTTTTTGTTATAGTAGGGTACAGAATACCGTCAATGCTGTAGGTCACGTTTACAGAAGTTAAAGTGTTACTTGAGTAGTTTTTCACTTTTACAGTAGGAATAATGGCAGACGAACAATAATTTGCTCCAGCATTTGGTGATTCTATTGTTAAAATTCCTGCGTCGTCATTGTTGCTTAGAGTAAGGGTGCCGTCCACGTTTATGTTGTCTATGTATATTCCATTGTTAGAGGTTTTTCCATTGACTTCCACCACTATATCGATGTATGCACCAACATATGGTGTTAAATCTAAACTGTACGCTGTCCAAATTTCACCGCCTGAGTCCGCAGGTTGAATGTAGTTTCCAACTTGGGTTCCGTTAATTAATATCCTAATGGACGTGTATTCTTTTTTACTATCGTACAAAGGTTTGTAATCAAAGTTTAAAGTCAAGTCCGAATACTTGGTAGCATTCACACATGACAACTTCATTGCCGAAGTATAATGTGGATTACTAATGAACGTTTGAGCGGTGTCAGCAAAAGTATGATACACACCACTCCCTCCTACAAGAGCCAATCCGTTGTCCATTGGCCACCCTAGTGAAAAAACGGTATCATTAGAAGCTTTGTTTGTTTCCGTAGCAATTTCAGCAGGTAAATTTGTGCTACTTGAAAAATCTTCTGAATACGGTAACCCAATAGGGTAGGTGATGTTAATTAAATCTGTTTTAGTGATGGTATTGGTTCCGTTATTTGTAGTCACTTTTAATGTGACGTCAAATTTACCGGAAGTAACGTAACTTACTACAGGATTATCGATGGTGGAGGTATTTGGGTTTCCTCCTTCAAAAGTCCAAAGATAGGTTTTGCTCCCTGTACCGGAAGATTGCTCGTGAAAATTCACTGTGCTTTGAATACAGTCAGAGGTTTTGTTTGAAGAAAAATCTGAAATTGGAGCATCGGGACAAGTGTAGTTGTTTCTGTTGGAATTGTTGTGTACGGTTGTATTCATCAGGTTCAATTGCTCTTGGGTGAACAAGGACCGGCAAGATTTTGTACCTGCATAAGACATGATGTTTGTTGCATCTGTCCTGTATTGGTCCCCGTTTGGACCAGTACCCAGAGCTGTTGGATCGGGAACACAGTTGGTTAAACTAATACCTGTAAGTATTGGATCGGCATGCGTATCACAAAGTTTGTCACCTTCTGTTGCGCAATTCGTTGCTTTTCCTTCCCCTGGACGGGCGACTATTTCGAGGACACTACTGAATGTTTGATGGGTGTGGTATAAATTGTAATAATGTCCTAATTCATGTTCGAACGTAGTTCCATTGTATGCGCATGAGTTTGCCATTACAGTGTAGTGTTTAGAGCTAGGGAAATATGCATAACCACAAATACCACTAGTACCGCTTGTGACCGAACTAGCAAAATAAATGTTCAAAGTATTTGCCACATGAAAACCGTCTACGGCAGCATCATCTATGTATTTGTCCCAAGCATTTAATGTAGTGCTTTTATGATATTGCACCGCACCACAAGCAAAAAACTCAATTCCAGCTTGCTTAAAATGTCCATTCACCCGCTCCATCGCTAAATCAATTTGATCCTGCGTAATTCCATTGGAACCATCATCATCTTGAAGCACATGATAGGTTACAGGAACAAGTTTAACAGTATAGCTGTTTACAGTTTCTCTTTTTGAACCGCTTTTTGTTATTCTTGCGGCGATATCAGCTGTTCGTTGAGCTTGCTGTTCAATAGTTGGGTTGTCTGTTCCACAACCGTCAATGATTTTATTAGGTTCAGGATTGGTTTCAATTTCTATAATTTCCTCTTGAGAAAATAAGTTTAAAGCACATCCAATGGTGAGTAACAGTAGCGTTTTTTTCATACTGCGAATTTTACTTTGTCAAGTATTAAAGAAATAATGTAATTTGGTGAAATGATATTATTCTTCAAACTTCAGTTAAGGTCAGTCATTAAATATAAACTTTTAATTGGAATAATTGTGCTGTTATCAGCTTGTTCTTCAATGGTTAAGGTTGATAATCCGCAAGGGAGAGCGGAACTTGAAAAGCTATCTAACCAACTGGCGATCAGTATTCCTGTAGTGTATGAAGGAGTGGGGTTCTCAAATTCAGAAGATGCATCAGGATTTAAAAAACAAAAAAAAGGAGGGAAACTCAGGTTTAGTTTTGAAAACATGGAAGGCATGGGAATCAGGCCTAATTCATATGCTAGTGATACACTGCCTAAAATTTTAAAAGCACTACCAAAAAGGATAAAGCTGGGTGAGGACGTCGTTTATTTTTACAACGATGACAACGGAATGTCTGATTTAAACAGCAATGGGGTAGTGTATTTCCTTTTTGATGGCATGTATAAAGAAGTGCTATATGTGAACTACCAATCTCAACTTCAGTCCGAAGTGGAAAGGATACTTAAAACCATCACTCTTTCAAGCACGAATTAAGTATGCTATCTTGAATCTTAAACTGATTTTATTTAAAAGTAGACCAGAGGTAATTAATCCTTTTTAATTGGCTTTACAGTTCGTTGCATTCTTTTTTGGGATTTCCACTTACCTCCACCTTTACTATTGCCTTTTCCTTTGTTGTGGCTGCTTCTAGGTCCGTCCGTTCTCCATTCTGGACCTTTTCCTAAAACTTCAGGTAAGGCAATTTTTTCTACTTCTTTTTCGATTAATTTTTCAATCCCAAGAAACCTTCTCATGTCATCGGGGTTGATGAAAGTGTATGCAATCCCTGTTGTAGAAGCTCTTGCAGTTCGTCCTATTCTATGCACGTAATCCTCAGGGTCGTTAGGGCAATCATAGTTAATTACCATGTTGATGTCCTTAACGTCAATACCACGACTAATGACATCGGTACCTACTAAAACTCTTATTTTTTTCGCCCTGAATTTTGACATCACCTCTTCACGTTCGTCTTGTTTCAAATCAGATGAAATTCCACTTGCGTTGTAGTTTTTTCTTCTTAATGACCTCACTAATTCCATTACTTTGTGCTTTTTTGAACAAAATACAATCACGGACTTAAGTTCATCTTTGCCACGTAATATTTCGTCAATCAAATCGTCTTTTTGGTTGTCATAAACCAAGAAAGCACCTTGTGTTACACCAGCTGCTGGTTTCGAAATTGCCAAGCTAACCTTAAAAGGATCCTTCAGTAATTTATTTGCCATTGCTTGAATTTTTGGTGCCATGGTAGCACTAAAAAACAAGGTTTGTTTATTGGTAGGTAAAAAAGAGTTGATTTTCGCAATGTCATCAGCAAACCCCATGTCTAGCATTCTGTCCGCTTCATCCAAAATGAAATGCTTTACATTGTCAAGTTTACAATACCCTAAAGTTAAATGGCTGATTAATTTTCCAGGTGTGGCTACAATGATGTTAGCTCCATTTTTTAATGCGTTTTTTTGCATCACAAAATCCTTTGCATCACCACCTCCGTATACACAGGCACAATCAGCCTCAATGAAATAATCAAAACCTTGTACTTGTCTGTCAATTTGAATGGCAAGTTCCCTTGTAGGTACTATGATAACAGTATTAATGTCTTCCTGTGGTTTTAGTGCTAATTTATGTAAAATTGGCAACACAAACGCAGCTGTTTTTCCTGTTCCAGTTTGGGCAAACGCAAGTACATCCTTG
>JBLIAZ010000012.1:0-23054 GCA_047631875.1 Saprospiraceae bacterium | reverse complement strand
GGGCAGTAGTTTCCTTTTTCACAACGATTAGACAGCAAATTGATAGTCGTGTAACTTTCTTCGTTGTCGTATTGATAAAAACTGAATAATCCGTTTTCTTCTTTTCGTTTACCCAACATTAGATCAACGTCATCTTTTCTTTCCAAATCAATTCCTAATGTTTGGTTAATAATCCAAGCAAGTCTGTATTCTGGAAGGTGGCAGGAAATTCCTAACAAATGGAAATCAAATTCAAACTCAAAATCCAGGGTCCTTGTTGTCATGATTATACTTTTACTACTCGTTTATATGAGTACTGAAAATTTTTGATGCTTTTTGCTCTGCTCCTTTTTTAGAACTATCTGTCCCTTCTGTTTTAATTTCTCCGTCTACAAGCAAAGCTATGGAAAACTTTTTCTTTGTGCCAACACCGATCTCGGCAGTGGTTTCAAAACTGATGGTTTTTTTATTTTTTTGTCCCCATTCTAAGATTCGTGATTTATAGTTTACTTCCATACGGATCACTTCATCCATGTTCAGGTGTTTGCGTATGATGCCGTCAAGAATAAACTTTTTACATCGAATAAATCCGTGGTCTAAGTAGCAGGCACCTATCAACGCTTCCAATGTGTTGCCAAGGACAGAGTTTTTCATGGCTGTAGCATTGACATTAGCAACGAGTAAATGTTGCAATTTCATGTTGGCACCTAAACCGTTGAGGCTTTTTCGACTTACAATTTTAGAACGTAATTTACTAAGCTCTCCCTCATCCATTTCCTTGTAGTTTTTGTACAAGTAATCAGATACGGCAGCACTTAACATAGCATCGCCTAAGTATTCTAGCCTTTCATTACTTTCTTTGTTGTCGCTTATTCGTGAATTCACACGAGATTTATGTGTAAAAGCAAGTTCATAAAAAAAAGCATCGTGAGGATAATATCCCACGATGCTTTTTATTTTTTTATCAAAGTCGTTTTTCGAACGGAAAAAACTAAAGAGTTGCTTCCACTTCAAAATTAACCTTCATATTTTTTGATGACAATACTCGCGTTATGTCCACCAAATCCAAATGTATTTGTCAATGCAGCTCTGATCTCTCTCTTTTGACCTTTATTCAAGGTTAAGTTAAGTTTGCTATCAATGTTTTCGTCTGGAGTTTTATGGTTAATGGTTGGGGGAATAAAACCTTCCCTTACCGCCATCACAGTAGCAATTGTTTCAATTGCTCCAGCAGCTCCAAGTAAATGACCAGTCATTGATTTTGTTGAACTTATGTTCAAATCGTACGCTTTTTCTCCAAATACTTTTTGAATGGCTTTCAATTCAGCCACATCTCCAAGTGGAGTAGAAGTACCATGTACGTTGATGTAATCAATGTCATCAATAGTCATTCCTGCGTCATCTAAGGCATTGATCATTACGTTGGTTGCTCCAAGTCCTTCAGGATGTGGGGCAGTCATGTGATGTGCATCAGCGGTCATTCCACCACCAACGATTTCACCGTAAATTCTAACACCTCTTTTTATAGCGTGTTCGTACTCTTCAAGAATCAACGCTCCAGCTCCTTCTCCTAAAACAAAACCGTCTCTTTCTGCGTCAAAAGGACGAGATGCAGTTTCAGCAGAGTCATTTCTTTTGGAAAGCGCTTGACATGCATTAAAACCTCCAATACCTGTTTCGTTGACTGCAGCTTCAGAACCTCCACTCACAATGATATCAGCTTTGCCCATTCTTATGTGGGTAAATGCATCGATCAACGCGTGACTTGAAGACGCACAAGCTGATACTGTAGCGTAGTTTGGCCCTCTAAATCCGTGTTTGATTGAGATATTGCCACATGCAATATCAACAATCATTTTAGGGATAAAAAAGGGATTAAATCTTGGCGGTGTGTTGTTTGCGTTCGCAGCAACCAAACCTCTTGATTCTTCTTGAAATGTTTCTAAGCCTCCGATTCCAGAGCCCCAAATAACACCAACCCTGTCAGGGTTAAAATTTCCTTCTTCGATTCCTGCATCGGCTATGGCTTCGTCACTCGCAACGATTGCGTATTGACTGAACTTATCCATTCTTCTAGCTTCTTTCCTGTCAATGTGATCACTCACATTAAAGTTTTTCAGCTCGCAAGCAAATTGCGTTTTGTGAAGCTCAGGATCAAAATAAGTGATGCGTGCTGCACCACTTACTCCGTCCTGTAGTCCTTTCCAGTAATCTTCAAGGTTGTTTCCAAGAGGAGTCAAGGCACCCATGCCTGTTATAACAACTCTTTTTAACTCCATGAAAAAACTTTAAATATTAGTTTTCGTTGCTTTCGATATAAGTAATTGCTTCACCAACGGTGGCAATTTTTTCAGCTTGGTCATCTGGAATAGCAATGTTAAATTCCTTTTCAAATTCCATGATAAGCTCTACTGTATCTAATGAATCAGCTCCTAAATCGTTTGTGAAACTAGCCTCTGTAGTTACTTCACTTTCGTCAACTCCTAGTTTATCAACGACAATTGCTTTTACTCTTGATGCGATATCCGCCATTTTGTATAATTTTTAGTTAGTAAGGACAAAGAAAAACATTTATTCAAAATAAGACAAATTTAATTTCACAATAGAAACGATTAGATATCAACAATGTGTGAAAAGTAAATCACTGTTGTCTTGGAATGATTATATTTACTGCGGTTTATAACAAGAAATTACGAGATGAAAAAGATTTCAATTTTTGCTTCAGGAGGAGGTTCCAATGCTCAAAAAATTTACGATCACTTTAAAGGGAGGGATGAGGTTCAGATTGACTCCGTGGTTTGTAATAACAGTAAAGCTAAAATAATGGAGAGGTCGATTGAATGGGGGTGTGAGAGGGTTGTTGTGTCGAAAGAAACGTTTAAAAGCACAGAAGAATTAAGCAAATTGCTGTTGAAAAGAGGGACTGATTTGATTGTTTTAGCTGGGTTTTTGTGGTTGATTCCCGAGTCACTATTGAAAGCATTTCCGAATAAAATTGTTAACATTCATCCTGCTTTATTGCCTAAATATGGAGGAAAAGGAATGCATGGAATGAATGTTCATAACGCTGTTGAGCAGGCAAAAGAAAATGAAAGTGGAATCACTGTACATTACATTAATGAGGAATATGATAAAGGAGATGTGATTTTTCAAGCAAAATGCTCTGTTCAAGGTTTAGATGCAGACAAAATAGCGGCTGAAGTTTTAAAGCTAGAGCATAAATACTTCCCAGAAGTGATTGAAAAAATTCTTTTAAGCTAATGGCAAAAGTAATTGTATATACCGATGGGTCCGCAAAAGGTAATCCGGGGAATGGAGGATACGGAGCTGTTCTTCTTTCTGGGCAACACAAAAAAGAGTTGTCAGAGGGCTTCGTAAACACAACCAACAATAGAATGGAGCTATTAGCTGTAATTGCAGCTTTGGAGGCTCTAAAAAATCCCGGCACAGAGGTAACCGTTTATTCAGACTCGAAGTATGTGGTGGATTCTGTCGAAAAAAAATGGTTATTCAATTGGGTGAAATCAAATTTTAAAGGAAAAAAGAACGTAGACTTATGGAAGCGTTTTTTAGTAATTTATCCAAAGCATGACGTGAAATTTATTTGGGTGAAAGGTCATGCTGGCAATTTGTATAACGAGCGATGTGATGAGTTAGCGGTTGCAGCAGCTGAAAGCAAGGATTTGAAAGTGGATCAAGGGTATTTGAAATAGTACAATACCTCTATTGCTTATATTTTGCTGATTACAAAATTTAAATCAAAAAAAAGTCGAGCTTGACTCGGCTTTTTTTTGATTTAAAATCAGGTATATGCTATCCGTTTTTCTTGGCGGAACTACTTTTTACGGAAGAGGCCTTTTTTGAAACTGCTTTAGGGCTTGCGCCTTTTTTTGAAGGTGCTTTAACCTTTGGCGCAGTTTTCTTTTTTCCAGACTTTTTAGCATCGGTTTTTTCTGACTTGTCAGATTCTTTCAGACTCTCTGCAGTTAAAAGTTTTTTGTCAACTAATAGATTGTACCATTTGAATATTTTCTTGACATCGGAATTGTAAACCCTGTTTTGGTCAAATGTTGGTAAATACTTTTTCAGTGCGTCTTTTAACGCTGAATCATCTGGAACTTCAATTTGTGCAAAACTGCTGGCTTCTCCAATTACTGAAAATACATCCTTTAGGGGTTTGTCGCCTTCAAGGCAAAAAACACTGATGTCTTCCAAAGAAGATATTTTGCTTGTGGAGGAAGCGTTAAATCTTTTGTTGTCTACCAACGATTCCACGATTACTCCGTTTTTTGATTGAGCAACTAATTTGTTAAGTCCTGGCTTTCCGCCAATTGTAAATATTTCTGATAAATCCATTCAAT
This sequence comes from Saprospiraceae bacterium, assembly GCA_047631875.1. Lineage (GTDB taxonomy): Bacteria > Bacteroidota > Bacteroidia > Flavobacteriales_C > JBLIAZ01. Next base: position 18,714 of record JBLIAZ010000012.1, on the reverse strand, counting down.
AAAAATTTTTCTAAAAATAGTGATGTATTTGAGATTCTAGTAGTTTTTTACGAAAAACTTACCATTACTACCTGAATTATACCAATTAAGAAACCAAGAACAGCTCCAAGGAGCTCAATGAAACGAAATTCTTTTTTCATGATACTGTATAATATCTCCTCTAGTTTGTCGGTGGAAAACTGAAGTACTTTTTCGGTTACAATTTTTTTGATGTCTACAGAGTCTTTCAATTGTTCACCGTAGCTCTCTATGATCTCAGGTAGTATTTGTGAAATTTCAGCAAGTAAGGCTCCTTTGATTTTGTTTTTTATGTCGTCATTTAAAAACATTGCCAGCATGGGCATGTTTGCAGAAAGTTTTTTATCGATGAAAACATCGATTTTAGATTCTACTAAAACCATTGTTTTAGAATTGTCTGTCGATTTTATTTGCTCCAATAGGTCGTCAATAGAGAACAAGTCTTTAGCTACCATGCTCCCTAATTTTTCCGCCAATACTTTTTGTCGTTTGGGAAAAATACCTTGGACTTTGAAAACCCCAAAATTGACTGGCTCCTTTGGGTGAAATAACATTTTTACTGCAATAAAATTGGTAAACCATCCAATAAGTGCAGCAATAAAAGGTAGTGTATATATCATGTTGTTAATTCCTGGTATTGCATGAGGGAATAAGTGTATTTAGAAACGAAAAAAAGCCATCTTTTTCAAGACAGCTTTCAGTTTTATTTAATTTTTATTAAGCTAAAGAAGCTACTTTTTTAGCAGCTTTACTTTTTAAGTTGGCAGCTTTATTCTTGTGAATAATATTCTTTTTAGCCAATTGGTCCAACATGCTTTCTATTTTAGGAAGTAGTTCAGCTGCTTCTTTAGCATCCTCAGTGTTTTGCAACACCCTTAATGCATTTCGTGTAGTTTTCGCAAAGTACTTGTTGTGTACTCTTCTCGTTTCAGTTTGTCTGATCCTTTTCTTTGCAGATTTGTGATTTGCCATAATATTTTTATCTATTCTCTTAAAGGGATTAAACGCCCTTACTTTTCTTACTTTTTCATTAATCGGACGACAAAAATAAACTATTTTTCCCGTCTCTGCAATATTCGTCAATACTTTTTGTAAAAGGAACTGTATAAAACAGTTTCATTGCTGTGCTCAATTTGAGAAATTGTGTGGTTTGAACATGTTATTAATGGAGTAAAAAGATCAGTTCTTTATAATACCGGTTCAAAGTTGATTCGTGGTGAGCTTTTCGTATAAAAAAAACCTGTCAGAATTTTGTTCCAACAGGGTTTTTCCACGGTTTGTTCCAGTTACTTAATTCTTTAGCGCCCAAAATTCACAATCATACTCTGGGTGCTAATAGATTTCTTGGAACAGGACCTTTCAATGTTACTTTGTTGCTGTAACAGAAATTGTCAATGAGATGTCATTTGAAAGCACCATGTCCTTCATATAATGTACCCAAGCAACATCATACTTTTGACGATCAAACTTAAGTTTTCCACTAACTGTTACGCTTTCATCTAAGATTTCAGTTGATTCCACATTGAACTTTTCTGAGTTCGTTTTACCTCTGACTGTTAAGTCACCTGTTATTGTAGATCCATCCACATTGGTAACAACGAAAGTTGCTGTTGGAAATTTTTCCGTGCTAAAAAATTCAGATGTGGTTAAATGACCTTCTAAATTCGATATTCTATGCCCGTCTTCGTCTTTGTACGATGCGCTATCTGTTGCTGCAATTGTGCTCATATCAATAGTGATTTCTCCACCAGTGATTGCACCGTCTGCCACAGATATGGTACCCCCTTTTACATTGGCAACTCCGTCATGACCATAAACTCCTGCTACTTCACCTCTCCATACTAAAGAGCTGTGTTCGGCATCAATTGTGTAGGTTGGGCTAGTTGCCTCAGCTATTTCGGTTGTTTCGGGTTTTGGTTCTTCTACTTGATTTCCGTTTCCACAAGACATTGTTATCGTTGCGGTTAGTACTGCGATTGTTAATAATTTTACATTCATAATTTTACGTTTTTAGATTGATTGTTTAATTGTGATTTTATTTACTCGTTATTATATACGTTATAACGATATTCGTTACAACAAACATATGTGATTGATAGTTGATGACCAAGCTTTGTTGCAAATATTTTTAATATCTATTTTTGTTGAGGGATAAGGTATAGGAGATCGTCTGATGATTGGCGATCTAAGAGCAGCTGTACTATTGCTTGATCCCTATTGTGCTAATGAAGGAGTAAGATATGTTTTAGTTTTTCCTTTGGGAATTAGGTAAAAAAAAACCATCAAACTTTAAGTTTGATGGTTTTTTTTGTTTTGTTCGTAGCCCGTAGGGGAATCGAACCCCTGTTACCAGGATGAAAACCTGGCGTCCTAACCCCTAGACGAACGGGCCATGATGTCAATCCCAATTTTTTGGGAGCACAAATTTACACTCTTTTGTGTAAACATCAAACAATTTCGGAAAAAAACGTATAAAATTCCTTTATGTAACATTTGTTACTTTTGTAGTCCAATATTTTATTATGTCTTATTTCTTGCTTATTTTTGTGCCCTTCTTCCTTTGAATGACCATTATAACAAGGGTTTTAATGTAAAGGAGAAGAGGTATTTTTTAACAAAAACAAACAACATCATATGCAAAGTTTCAGATCAGAAATAGAAAATCCAATAGTTGAACAGGATATTTTAGATTTAGAAAAAAAGATCGCGCTATCAAAATTGGGTCAAATTGACGAGGAAAAATTTAGAAGTTTAAGACTGGCAAGGGGGATTTATGGGCAAAGACAGCCAGGTGTCCAAATGATAAGGATTAAAATTCCTTTTGGTAAAATGACCACCGAGCAATTGCTTAAAATTTCCGATGTGAGCGATGAGTATTCCATAGGAAGGTTACACACCACCACCAGGCAAGATATTCAAATACACTATGTGAGTTTGGACAGGACTCCTGAATTATGGAGCGAGCTTGAAAAATCTGACGTTACCTTAAGAGAAGCTTGTGGAAACTGTGTAAGAAATGTAACAGCTTCCATCGATGCTGGAGTAGATGTTAATGAATTGTTTGATGTAAGTCCATATGCTGATGCAATATTTAAGTTCTTTTTAAGGAACCCTGTATGTCAGGAAATGGGAAGGAAATTTAAAATTTCTCTTTCCGGTAGTGATGAAGACAACGCTTTTGCCTTTATGCATGATATTGGGCTGGTTGCTAAAATCAAAGATGGTGTAAAAGGATTTAAAGTAATGATAGGGGGTGGCTTAGGAGCTCAGCCAATGTTAGCTGTTGAAGCTTTTGAATTCTTGGCTGCTGACAAAATTATTCCGTTCATTGAAGCAACCTTGAGGGTGTTTGACCGGTATGGCGAAAGGTCGAAAAGACTAAAAGCACGTATAAAATATTTGTTAGCTGACATAGGGTTGGAAGAGTTCATGAAACAAACTCAAGTGGTTTCTGATTCATTGAGCCACCAAACGGTAGCAATTGATGATTCAGTTCAATATTCAATACCAAATCCAAATTATAAAGTTGCTCCAGCTGTCACTATTGAAGATGTAAAATCTTATGCTACGTGGAAAAAGGCCAACGTAAAGGAGCAAAAGCAAAGTGCATTTGTTTCGATATTTATTAGGTTAACAAATGGTGATTTTTACACTCCAGAGGCAAGGAAATTAGCTGCATTGGTAAAGGATTACGCTGCTGATGACATTAGAATTAGTATTAATCAAGGATTGATGTTAAGGTATGTTCAGCCGGAGTCCTTACCATACGTGTACACTCAATTAATAGAATGGGGAATGGTTAAGGCTGGTTTTGATTCTGTTGCTGACGTAACAGCATGTCCCGGCACAGACACTTGTAATTTGGGAATTTCTGATAGTGTAAATACCGCTGTTGTTATTGAGGAATTGATAGAAAAAGAGTATCCTGAATTGATTCACAACAGTGACATCAAAATCAAGATCAGCGGGTGTATGAATTCTTGTGGTCAGCATTCCATAGCGACTATCGGTTTTCATGGATCAACCTTGAAAAAAGACGGGAGTGTATTACCTGCTTTACAAGTGATGTTAGGAGGAGGTTCTACCAGAGATGGTTTAGGAACTATTTCCGACAAAATTATTAAAGTGCCGAGTAAAAGGGTGAAAGATATCTTACGATATTTATTGAATGATTACAATGAAAATGGGAATGAAGGCGAGTATTATAATGATTATTACAGACGTCAAGAAAAAATCTATTTCTATAATTTGTTAAAACCATTAGCGAATTTGGAAACTGTTGTAGCTGCCGATTTTATAGACTGGGGACATGATGATGATTACGTAAAACAAATTGGAGTTGGAGAATGTGCTGGTGCATTGATTGATTTGGTAGCCACGCTATTTAGCGATGTGGAAGACAAGTTGGTCTTTTCTAAAGAAGCCGCTGCCGGTGGATCTTATTCGGATGCGATTTATCATTCGTACAGCGCCATGGTTAATGCTGCAAAGGCTTCTTTAACGTCTTTTGGTGTAACTACAAATACTTTGTCTGGCATTGTCTCCTTGTTTGATGAGCATGTGGTAAGCGAAGATAAAATAACGATAGATGGGACTTTTAATGATTTAGTTTATCAAATGAATTCTGAAAAGCCAACCAAAGAATTTGCTGAAAGTTACTTGAATGTAGCTCAAGAGTTTTATGATACAATTGCAGATTTAAGACAAAAACAATTGCAAGAAAATTAAGATGCTAGCGCATAATCAACATATCGCACAGTTAAGTTTAGTAGGTGCTGGTCCTGGTGATCCAGAATTGCTTACCATAAAAGCTGTCAAGGCATTAAACAGAGCAGATGTGGTAATGTACGACGCGTTGGTTGATAAAACTTTGCTGGACCATGCTCCAAATGCCATCAAAGTTTTTGTTGGGAAAAGAGGTGGGAAGCAATATTTATCTCAGGAAGACATCAATGAATTGATGGTGCAAAATGTGCTTCATCATGGACATGTAGTAAGATTAAAAGGAGGAGATCCATTTGTGTTTGGTAGAGGTCATGAGGAAAAGGAATACGCCGAAAGTTTTAACATTAAGGTGACTGTAATACCAGGAATTACGAGCGCGGTATCTGTCCCAGAATTACAAGGAATACCAGTTACTAGGCGTGGAGTGAGTGAAAGTTTTTGGGTGCTGACAGCAACAAATAAAAAAGACGAATTGTCCAACGATTTGCATTTGGCAGCACAATCAACAGCTACGGTTGTTATTTTGATGGGGACAAGAAAATTAAACAAAATTACCGCTTTATATAAGCAGTTGGGCAAAGGTGATGAGTTCATTGCTGTCATCCAAAATGGTTCTCAACAAAATGAAAAAATTGCGCTAGGACAGATTGGAAACATTGAAAAGGTGGTAGTTGAAAAAGAAATTGGTTCACCTGCTGTGATCATCATTGGGGATGTGGTGAAATGTCACCCTCAATTGCTTAAGAGCATGGCAATGAAGGCCAGAATGTCATAGTTTATTGTATGAGTGCGGGAGATGGAAATACCTTGTATCCAGTTTTTTTAAAACTACACGAGTTAAATTTATTGGTTGTTGGTGGAGGCAGTACTGGATTGGAAAAGCTTACGTTCATTTTAAAAAACAGTCCTGATGCTAACATCACGATGGTTGCTGAAATAATTGACGCAAGAATAAAAAAGTTAGCTGGACAATTTGAAAGTGTCAAGCTGCAAGAAAAGACTTTTGAAGCGGATGACTTAAACAAGGTGAATTTGTTGATTTTAGCAACCAATGACCTTGTACTTGATAAGAAAATTAAAATTTTAGCAACCAAGAGGAACATCCTTACCAATGTGGCTGACAAACCAGAATTGTGTGATTTTTATTTGGGTAGTATTGTAAGTAAAGGAGATTTAAAAATAGCTATTTCCACTAATGGCAAATCGCCTACGATGGCAAAGCGAATAAGGGAATATTTGGAGGACGCATTACCTGACAGTACAGACGAGTTATTAGCTAATTTAGGAGAGATAAGAGATAAGTTGACAGGAGGCTTAAAGGAAAAAATAAATGCCTTGAATAAAATCACCTCCTCATTTAAGAATAAAGATAAAGTTGAATTAAACGTTAATGAACTACCGATGAACATAGACGAGTTAAATATCAGATACAAAGCAATGTCTCCCTCGGATCGCATCATGTCACTGTTTAAGGAGTTTGATGACGTTTTATATACTTCTTCTTTTGGTACTACAGCTGCGTATTTACTTCATTTGATTTCGTCCGTAAAACCGGAACAAGAAGTTTTTTTCTTAAATACTTCATACCATTTTATAGAAACACTGAAGTATAAGGATAGCCTGGTTAAACAATTCAATTTGAACCTGACCGAAGTTTTGCCTGAACAGTGGAAAAACGAATTTACCCAAAAGGATAAAACGTGGACTAAAGATCAAGACCTTTGTTGTTCGATTAACAAAGTGGAACCTTTGGACAAGTTAAAAGAGGGTAAAAAAATATGGATTTCAGGTTTGTTGGGTTATCAAAACAAACACAGAAAAGACTTGCCAATTTTTGAGAAAAAAGGAGATTTGATTAAGTTTTATCCCATTATTGATGCCACGGAAGAGGAGGTAGAAACGTACTACGCTGTTCACCGAATCCCAAAGCATCCTCTTCAAAAACAGGGATACGAATCAATTGGTTGTGCCCAATGTACCGTCAAAGGAAAAGGGCGAGAGGGAAGGTGGACCAATACTTCAAAAACGGAGTGTGGATTACACATGTAGTGACACGCTCACGTTCATTTTAAACCAAAACCTTTTGTCTTGTATTCAATATTATTAGCTCTACATGTGCAACGCTATTTTCAAAGCTAAAGTGTTGCTGATGAATTGATTTTGATAATCAATATAATTATCAGCCACTTTGATTGAGCTTTTTTGAAATGCATATTGCGAACCATACGCCTCATAGTTGGTGTGCTGAAGTTCCCACGCTATTCCAAACCTGATGGTGCACTCTGGAAATTTGTACTTGTATCCTAAGCCTATTGCTAAAGTATTTACTTTGCTCTTGAACTCGTCCACAGACAAATGGTACTCATCAAACATCAAGTCTTGAGGATGTCTAATTCCCGTGAATCGTTTGTGTTTCAGTGAAATCGAATGGTATATGCTACTTTCGTTTGGCGCACCGTAATCATGAAAATAGTTTAAGGCTATAAGTTTTCCAAATCCAAGTACGGTTCCGTGTCCCAAACCTAAAGTGCTCATTAAACTTTTTTTGTGTTCTGACGTTTTATCCTTTTCAATAAAAAATCCTGAAGAAATTCCAGCTGATAAATCTAGTGAGTACTTTCCTTTGATGTTGAATCCGTAACCCAAAGCAACTTCACGACTTCCTACTGAACCTGTTTGATTGAAAGTTAGGTTCACAAATCCAGGAAATGATTTTTCTATCAAAGAGTCCGTAGGTTCTTGAGCGATGGTGTTCAATGGTACGGTAAGTAAAAGCACTAAGGAGGCAAGTATAACTGACGAGGTGAGTTTGTTATTTTTCATGATGAGCTGTTTAAAGTGTTTGTTAACAGCATAAAGGCAAGGACGATGCCATAGTATTCTAAATGAAATGGATTGTTTACTAAGTCAGATGCCTATTTCACTTGGTGTTGGTTTTTTTTGGAAAGATTCTCCGCTATGTTTGAGTAAACTAAAAACTGATATCATGATGCGTGTAATAATCTTCGTTCCTCTTTTGTTCACATTTATCTCGTGTTCATCTCAAGTAAACAATGACATTTCTCAAGGCACTATCCCAGTAGATGAAGTAGAGGTTCCTATCCAAATTGATTCTGCGGAAGTGGAAATCGTCTTTTGTTTAGATGCCACAGGAAGCATGGGAGGGTTAATTAGTACAGCAAAAGAAAAAATATGGTCTATAGTGACCGAAGTTGTTGATGATACGATACCAACACGAATTAAATTAGGGATAGTTTTTTACAGAGATAAGACTGACAATTTTGTCACCAAAGTGATACCCCTTACTGGTGATCTTGACTATGTTTACAATCAGTTATTGAATATTCAAGCGCAAGGAGGAGGAGATACACCAGAGAGTTTGAACCAAGGTTTGTACGAAGCGGTAATTAAGAATGACTGGTCAACTAATGACAATGTTTATAAAACGATTTTTGTAATTGGAGATTGCCCACCTCACATGGACTACAAGAACGAGGTACAATATACTGAGTCTTGTAAAATGGCTCGAAAAAAAGGCATCATCATTAATTCAATAAAGTTAGGTCCTGAATGCGAGGACGCTACAACTCACTTCAAAAACATGGCTTCCTGTGCGGGTGGGGCATACCTGCATTTAAGTCAAAACGCCAAGGATCAAATAATTACAACTCCTTATGACAATAAAATCAATGAACTGTCCAAAAGCATTGACGACTCCAAAATATATTACGGAACTAAACAAGAAAAAAGAGCAGCTAATAAAAAAAAGGAAATGGAAATGTCTTTTTACACCAAGGCAAGTTCAACTGCGAATAATGCCAGGGTTAACTATAAATTAAAACACGCAAGTAAAAAGGACTGGATGGGCAACAAGGAGCTTTTGGAAGATTATGAAAATGGTAGCGTCAACCTGGACAGTATCCAAGTATCCGTATTGCCGAAGATATACAGAAGCATGACCACTGAAGAAGTGAAACAAGATCTTTCGGTAAAGAGTAAAAAACGAAAAAAATTAATTGACGATTTGCTAAAATGGAACAAAGAGCGAGCAAAATTCATCAACAATGAAAAAAAGAACTCAGAGGGGGAAGAATCATTTAGTACCCAAATAGGAGAGGTGATGAAAAGCCAAAAGAAAAAATAGTCAGAAAAGTAACTGCGTAATTAAAATGGTACTTGTCACTTAGCTATTTTGGCGAGGGTGGCAAGTATCAGTTTAATGTCAACCCAAACGTTTTGTTCCTTTACGTATTTAAGGTTCAAAATCAATTTAGCTGGCATGATGGTAGTGATGTAGGTTTTTTCGGCATCCTCAGCTGCACCAAGCACAGCGTCTTCGTCAATGTACTCCAACGAGGCATAATCTGTAATACCAGGACGAACTGAAAGTACTTTTAGTTGTTCGTCGGAGTACATGTCCACGTATTTTCTAACTTCAGGGCGAGGTCCTACCAAACTCATCTCACCAAGCAGGACGTTGATTAATTGTGGTAATTCATCCAGTTTGTATTTCCGTAAGAACCCACCTGTTTTGGTGATGCGACTGTCTGTATTTCCCACAGTAAGCAAACCTTTTTTATCGCTCCCCGTTTTCATAGACCTGAATTTTAACAAGCCAAAATCCTTGTTCCCACGACCCACTCTTTGTTGTTTGTAAAAAACAGGTCCTTTGCTTCCAGACACAACCAATGCAGTTAGAATTACTCCAAAAGGGAGCAAACATAGGATGCCTAGGAATGATAAGATGATGTCGAGGAACCTTTTCATTTAACAGGTAGTTTTAAGGCTATTTAATTACTTCTTGAACACTTGAAGCCACAGCTTTGATTACTGTGTTCACCTGCTCTTTGGTTAAATTAAAATACACAGGTAATGATATTTCACTTTCAAACAAGGATAGAGCTACTGGATAGTCATTAATGTCATGTCCTCTTTTTTTGTACGCCGTTAACATCGGCAAAGGTTTGAAATGTACATTCACCGAGACATCCTTATCAAATATTTTTTGAATTATTTCATTCCGTTCAGCCACCGTAATGTTCTTAATTCTTAAAGCAAAGACATGGTAAGAGGAAATCTTTATATCCGTTTCATAGGGAGGGATAATCGCCCAATCATGTTTACTTAATTCGGTGGCATATTGGTCAAATATTTCTTTCCGTTTGGCCAAATCCTCGTCGTAGCGGTCAATTTCAACAAGAGCAATAGAGGCAAGTATGTCGGTCATGTTACACTTGTATCCGGGTTCTATCACATCGTATTCCCAAGCGCCTTTTTGAGCTTTAGCAAAAGCATCCTTGCTTTGGCCGTGCAAGCTCATGGTATTGAGTTCCTTGTAAATTTGTTCCATATCAAATCCCGATGGAAAATTTAAACAAATAGCTCCTCCTTCAGCAGTAGTTAAATTTTTCACCGCATGAAAAGAAAATACAGACACATCACACAAAGAACCTACATTAGTTCCATAATATATTCCACCAAAAGAATGAGCAGCGTCGCTCATTACCATGATACGTCCTAGTTTTTTTTGCCTTTCGTTGTTGGGAGAAAATAAAGCCTTTATTTCAGGATTTTGGACCAAATCGTTGATGTCGTCGTAGTCACACGGTAGCCCTGCAAAGTCTACTGGAATAATTGCTTTTGTATTTTTGGTAATTGCTTTTTTAATTAATTCCACGTTGATGTTAAAATCACCTTCGTTTACATCCACCATGACAGGTGTTGCTCCTGTATGACAAACTACGTTAGCTGTGGCACAATATGTATAAGCAGGAATAATCACCTCGTCTCCAGGACCAATCCCCATGTGACGTAACATTAATTCCATTCCTGCAGTAGCTGAGCTTAAACACAGTACCTTTGGTACACCACAATGATTTCCAATTTTGACTTCTAAAGCCTTTGTTCTTGGTCCAGTAGTAATCCATCCACTGGTCAAAGCTTTACTTACTTCGTCTACAATTTTGTTGTCAATTCTTGGTGGTGAAAAGGGAATCATAATAAATACTTTTGCTCGTGTTTTATACCTTTCAAAGATACTTAACTGATTGCCATATCAAATTTATTGATGCGATTAATTTATTTGAGCAAGAATAGTCCGTAAATTTGTCACTCAAATTATAAAACATACAGATATGTACCCAATAGAAATAGTTGGCCCAATGAAAGAGGAATTGACCTCTGCAGGGTTTGAAGATTTAACTACTGCTGAGGCAGTTGACAATGCCGTAAGCGGACAAGGAACTACTCTTGTAGTAATTAATTCAGTGTGCGGATGTGCCGCTGGAAATGCTAGACCAGCAGTGAAAATTGCTGCTCAAGCTGCCAATAAGCCGTCAAAACTAACCACTGTTTTTGCAGGGTTTGATGCCGATGCAGTAAATCAAGCAAGAAAATACATGTTGCCTTACCCTCCTTCATCACCAGCAATTGCTTTGTTTAAAGACGGTAATTTAGTTCACATGATTGAACGACATAACATCGAAGGAAACAGTGCGCAAGTAATTGCCGATAACCTAGCGGCAGCTTTTGACGAGTTCTGTTAAGTTGATCGATTCACTCATATTTTAGTGTAAAAAGCTTCATCATTCAATTTGATGAAGCTTTTTTATATCACTATTTTTCAAATAGAAAACCTGCATATATTGGTGGTTAATCCCTACTTTTGCTTCCATAAATTTCAGACAATGGCAAAGGATTTTACTTCACGATCGCAAGATTTTTCAAAATGGTACAACGAGTTAGTTGTTAAAGCTGACTTAGCTCAAACTTCGGATGTTCGAGGATGTATGATTATCAAGCCATATGGTTATTCCATTTGGGAAAGTATGCAAGCGGAATTAGATCGCATGTTCAAAAAAACAGGACACGTGAACGCTTATTTCCCTATGTTAATTCCAAAATCTTACTTGAGTAAAGAAGCTGACCATGTGGAAGGTTTTGCCAAAGAATGTGCGGTGGTAACTCACTACAGGTTAAAAACTGACGAGGAAAATGGAGGAGTGATTGTGGATCCTGACGCAAAATTAGAAGAAGAGTTAATCATCCGACCAACATCTGAAACCATCATTTGGAATACTTACCGAGGATGGATTCAATCTTACCGAGATTTACCGTTGTTAATTAACCAATGGGCGAATGTGATGCGGTGGGAAATGAGGACACGTTTGTTTTTAAGAACTTCTGAATTTTTATGGCAAGAAGGACATACAGCTCACGCAACAAAAGATGAAGCATTAAAAGAAGCGAACACGATGTTGGAAGTGTATGCTGATTTTGCTGAAAATTTCATGGCTATGCCAGTAATTAAAGGTGTTAAAACGGCAAGCGAAAGGTTTGCTGGAGCGCTTGATACACTTTGCATAGAGGCCTTGATGCAAGATGGAAAGGCTTTGCAAGCTGGCACTTCACACTTTTTAGGTCAAAATTTTGGTAAAGCCTTTGATGTGAAATTTGCCGATAAAAATGGAAAACAAGAGCATGTATGGGGAACTTCTTGGGGTGTTTCAACCAGACTAATGGGTGCGTTGGTCATGACACATTCTGATGATGAAGGATTAATAATTCCTCCGAAATTGGCACCGTTTCAAGTGGTAGTGGTACCAATATATAAAGGGGAAGAACAGCTAGAAGAAATTAAAGCAAAGATTAAACCGATACTGGATGCTTTAGAAGCTAAAAACATCAGGGTAAAATTGGACGACAGAGACACACAACGACCTGGGTTTAAATTTGCTGAACACGAGTTTAAAGGTGTGCCGGTTAGGTTAGCTGTGGGTATGCGTGATTTAGATAAGAACGTGATTGAAGTTGCTCGAAGAGACGAAAAAACAAAAGAAATTGTCGGAGTCGAAACAGTGGTGGATCACATTGATAACTTGCTAGTTGAGATTCAACAAAACTTGTTTAACAAAGCTTTAGCTTTTCGTGATGAGAACATTAGAAAAGTAGAAAATTACGAGGAATTCAAACAAGTACTTTCCGAAAAAGGAGGATTCATTTCTGCACATTGGGATGGTACAGCCGAAACAGAAGAAAGAATAAAGACCGAAACTAAAGCCACAATTCGTTGTATTCCATTGGATGCCGTGGAGGAAGAAGGTGTTTGTGTTTATTCTGGGAAACCGAGTAATAAGAGGGTTTTATTTGCTAAGGCTTATTAGTAATTAAATCTCAAAAATTAATAATTCCTTTTTTAATAGTGTTTTCATGTTTACTTGTGACTATTAACGTGTAAGCGCCTTTATAGTTAATATTGAAATTATGGATCGAACCTTTCTCTAAAAGTATTATCTCACGGGATATAACATGCCCATCTATTCCGTAAGCCACGATTTGATATTCATCGGAATAGGCTGGAATTATTTTAAAGTTTTTTGATATTTCATTTTGAATCACATTTGATTTTAAATCATTACTGATAACCGATATAGGGCTATACGTGAACGCGCCATCAAAGTCCACTTGTTTTAATCTGTAATAAACGTTCGCAGAATTTGATTTTGGTGAATTCGTGTCTACAAAAGAGTAATTTAAAATTGTAGTCGAATTACCCGCACCATTTTCTACTGCTATGGTTTCAAATGATTTTGTGTCAAATGACCTTTGGATTTCAAAATAATCGTTGTTAATTTCCGATCCGGTTTGCCAAGTGATCACATTTCCATTTTCAGATGTTTCTGTCGATAAAAAAATTAATTCGACTGGTAGAATACCCGCGCACAAACCAGTACCATAATAGTTACCCACAACAGTTACTGTTCCGTTATTTGTCCAATGACAATCTGGATCAACATTACATGCAGGTTGTCCGCCTCCACCACCACATGTCGTACACCTATCACAATGATAGTTCGCAAAATCACCATCAATTTGTATGGTCCCTAGGTTGTTTACCACATTAGGTGTTCCCCAACCAACAACATACTGAAAATTGAATGATGTACCCCCTGTAACTTGCAATGTTCCTGTAGCTGCTATAATAATAGATGAGCTATGCCAAGTAGTAAAGGTTCCGTTAACTTTAAGGTACCCACCGGCATTAATGGTTAATGTCCCTGTGTAATTATTAAAAATAGGGTTGTTGTATGCCGACCAATCATGATCAACAGTTATGTTGTCGCTCGAAAAAGTTGGAGGCCCGGCAGGGCTCCATGTTCCAGCCACGGCTGTAGTGACATAGTCTGCACTATACCCTGATAAGGTTAAAATAAACAAGAACAATATATTTAAAACAGTTTTCATTTGCAGCCGTTTGTTATTATATAAAGGAACGTTATCATTATACTGCCATTATATTATACGATTTTTAACGGGTAAAGTTACATATATAAGCTGATAGTTCTCAGTTATTTATACTGACACTACCTGTACAAACCTAAAATTTTACCCGCCTGTCACTAGAAACGTTTTTTTTTTTGATTTTTACGAAGGGCAATATGGGTGTGCTTTGGAACAATGTCCTCATTCAAATTATAGGTACCACAGGCAATAAATTTTGCGGGTAATTTAATCAAACTAAAGCCTTAAAATAGTTAACATAAACAAGCTTATTTTTTTACTTTTGTAACATAGAAATTACAGTCGAAAAAAGTGAGCATTATGGGGACGAAGAAGTACGCCGAATACAAAGGGTTAGACTTATCTCAAATTGGGAAAGATACAGGGGCTTATTGGAAGGGAAATGACATTTTTGAGAAGTCAATTTCCTCGCGTGACGAAAGCAAACCTTTTGTGTTTTTTGAAGGCCCACCTTCTGCTAATGGAATGCCAGGGATTCATCACGCCATGGCTCGTTCCATCAAGGATATTTTTTGTAGGTATAAAACATTGAAAGGTTTTCGTGTTGACAGGAAAGCAGGTTGGGATACGCACGGTTTACCTGTGGAATTAGGCGTGGAAAAAGAACTAGGGATTACTAAGGAGGACATTGGAAATAAAATTTCGGTGGATGAATACAACAAGGCTTGTAAGGAATCAGTGATGCGTTACACGGATAAGTGGAATGAATTGACCGAAAAAATGGGGTATTGGGTGGATTTAGAAAACCCTTATGTTACCTACACAAACAAGTACATGGAGACTGTTTGGTGGTTGTTGAAGAAGATGTACAACAAGGATTTGATGTACAAAGGTTACACGATCCAACCTTATTCACCAGCGGCAGGAACTGGACTTTCATCACATGAATTGAATTTACCGGGTTGTTATAAAGACGTAAAGGATACCACCATCGTTGCACAGTTTAAAGTGACAAGTTCAGAGTTCAAACAGAAGTGGGGAGTGGAAGGACAGGTTCATTTTATAGCTTGGACAACCACGCCATGGACCTTGCCTTCTAACACAGCACTTTGCGTTGGACCTAAAATAGCATATTCGTTGGTTCAATCATTTAACCAATATACCGGGGAAGCGATTCAAGTAGTATTGGCTTCAGCATTGGTAGGAAAACAGTTTTCAGGAAAGTTTAAAGCGGTTGAATCGGTTGAAGGATTAGTTTACTCGGAAGGTGATAAAACCATTCCTTTTTTAGTCGGACAAACTTTTACAGGAACCGATTTAGTCGGCATAAAATACGAACAATTAACAGGAGGATGTATCCCATTTGAAGATGCTGATAAAGCTTTTCAAGTGATTCCGGGTGATTTTGTAACCACCGAAGATGGCACTGGAATTGTGCACATAGCGCCGACATTTGGTGCGGACGATGCCATGGTAGCTAAAAAATCAGGAATTCCTCCAATGTTGGTGTTGGACGAAGATGACAATGCGGTACCACTAGTAGACTTGACAGGTAGATTCATTAAAGAATTGGATGGCGAGATAGGAGGGATGTTCGTGAAAAACGAATATTATGACGAAGATAAAAAGCCTGAAAAATCGGTAGACGTCTTGATAGCAATTCAATTGAAAATTGAAAACAAAGCGTTTAAAGTAGAAAAATACGAACACAGCTACCCACATTGTTGGAGGACTGACAAGCCAATTTTATACTACCCACTTGACTCTTGGTTCATCAAAGCAACCAAGGTTAAAAAGCGAATGGTTGAGTTGAACAAAACGATCAACTGGAAGCCAGAATCCACAGGGACAGGTCGTTTTGGGAATTGGTTGGAAAATGCGAACGACTGGAATTTGTCACGTTCAAGGTATTGGGGAATTCCGATTCCAATTTGGAGTACGGAGGAAGGCGATGAAAAAATTTGCATCGGTTCAGCAGAAGAGTTAAAAACGGAATGCGAAAAAGCTGTGAAAGCTGGGGTAATGGACAGTAATCCATTAGCAAAGTTTGTGATAGGGGACATGAGCGATGCCAATTATGAAACTTTTGATTTTCACAAAGACTACGTGGACGAGATTACTTTGGTTTCCGATACAGGAAAACCAATGAAAAGAGAAGCCGATTTGATTGATGTGTGGTTTGATTCAGGAGCAATGCCTTATGCACAATGGCATTACCCATTTGAAAACAAAGAAAAAATAGACGAGAACAAAGCGTTCCCAGCTGATTTTATTGCTGAGGGAGTGGATCAAACAAGAGGTTGGTTTTACACTTTGCACGCCATTGCAACGATGTGTTTTGATTCGGTAGCATATAAAAATGTAGTAAGTAACGGATTAGTATTGGACAAGAATGGTCAAAAAATGAGCAAGCGTTTAGGCAATGCTGCTGATCCATTTACCACCATTGAAACATATGGACCGGATGCAACGCGCTGGTACATGATGAGTAATTCTCAACCATGGGATAATTTAAAATTTGATTTAGAAGGGATTGCCGAGGTAAAAAGAAAGTTTTTTGGCACCATTTACAACACTTACCAGTTTTTTGTACTGTATGCCAACTTGGATGGTTTCGCATACAAGGAAGCTGAAATAACGTTAAGTAAACGACCAGAAATTGACCGTTGGGTGCTTTCAAAGCTAAACAGTTTGGTGGCGTTTGTGGATGAGGCTTATGCTGATTACGAACCTACAAAGGCATCAAGAGCCATTCAAGAATTTGTAAACGAGCAATTGAGTAATTGGTATGTTAGACTTTGCCGAAGACGTTTTTGGAAGGGTGAATACAGCGAGGATAAAGTTTCGGCGTATCAAACTTTGTACACTTGTTTGGAAACGGTAGCTAAATTGTCGTCACCTGTGGCACCATTTTACATGGATCATTTATTCAGAGATTTGAACGTGGTAAGTGGAAGAGAATCGGTGGAATCCATCCATTTATCGGATTTCCCTGTTGCCAATTTAAGTTTAATTGATGAAGATTTAGAAGATAAAATGGATATTGCCCAAAAGGTCACTTCCATGGTGTTGGCCCTGAGAAAGTTGAATCAAATCAGGGTACGTCAGCCACTTCAAAAAATATTAGTTCCTGTACTTGACGATACATTTAAACGTCAGTTGGAGGATGTAAAAGACTTAATATTGGCTGAAGTAAATGTCAAAGACTTGGAGTTTTTAACGGAAGATTCGGGGGTGTTGGTTAGAAAAGTCAAAGCTAACTTTAAAGTACTAGGACCTAAGTACCAGAAGCAAATGAAAGGTATTTCGGCTGCAATTAGTCAATTTTCTAAGGAAAATATTTCGAGTATAGAGAAGGACGGAAAATTTATCATTGATGTAGCGGGAGAAAACATTGAGTTGTTGTTGGAGGATGTTAATATTACCAGTGAGGACATTCCTGGATGGCTGGTTGCGAACGAAGGAAAGTATACTGTGGCACTCGATGTGACCATTACCGAAGAGCTCAAAGACGAGGGGATTGCTCGAGAATTGGTAAATAGGATTCAAAATTTGAGAAAAGACAAGGGTTACGACTTGACGGATAAAATAATGTTAAAAATTCAAGAACATAGTGCAATTATTAATGCAATTAACAACCACAAAAGCTATATTTGTAGCGAAACGTTAGCTGCCGAATTGCAGTTGGAAACTTCGGTTCCAACAGAAGGTAATTTGGAAGTTGAGGTGACAGAGGAAGTGAAAACAATCATAGCGATACAACGATTAAACTAATTTTATTATGGCAAATACAAGGTATTCAGATGCAGACTTAGCAGAATTCAAAGCAATCATTGATACAAAACTAAATGATGCTGAAACGGATTTTAAACATTTTCAAGGTCAACTGGATCACAGTGACGAAAATTCTGGTACTACCAACGAAGGCACAACTGATTTAATGGAAGACGGTGCAAATTCGGTAAGCCGTGAAAAAATGGCAGAATTAGCTAGTCGTCAAAGAAAATTCATTCAAAATTTGAAAGCTGCGTTGGTGAGGATTGAAAATAAATCATACGGGATTTGTAGAGACACGGGAAAATTAATTTCTAAGGGACGCTTAAAAATTGTACCTCATACTACGTTGTCTATTGATGCCAAGAATGCTCAAAATAAGGATTAGTTACATTTGCATTCTATTTTGAAAAACAAAAAAACACTTATTGCAATATTGACTATCTTTTTAGTGCTACTGTTTGATCAGTGGCTTAAAATTTATGTCAAAACAAACATGTATTATAACCAGGAAACTCCAATATTTGGAACCTGGTTTTCTTTGCTTTTTGTCGAAAACAAAGGAATGGCCTTTGGCTGGCAACTACCTTTTTTAGGAGAGTACACCGCTAAAATTGTATTGAGTACTTTCAGAATTGTTGCAGTGGTAATCATTGCTTTTTACTTGAACGGTTTAATTAAAAAAGGAATCTCAAACGGTTTGATTGTGAGTATTTCCTTGATATTTTCTGGCGCATTAGGTAACATCCTTGACAGTGCGTTTTACGGTATGCTGTTCACTGAAAGTACACACAACATGCATTTATTGTCACAATTGGTTCCATGGGGTGAAGGCTACACTCCTTTTCTTACAGGTCATGTGGTTGATATGCTTCGTTTTGATATGTTCACAGTTGATTTACCGTTTTATGGTAGGTTCAACTTTTTCGCTCCTATTTTTAACTTAGCCGATTTTGC
>JBLIAZ010000011.1:0-23986 GCA_047631875.1 Saprospiraceae bacterium | reverse complement strand
AGGTATCCTTCTCCTATAGCGTATTCGTAAAGTAACACTCCCAGGGCTAAAAAAATTAAGTTTACAGGAATTAGTACTACACTGAACCAAAACATGTTTTTCTGAGAATCTTTCAATGACTTACA
Organism: Saprospiraceae bacterium; assembly: GCA_047631875.1. Classification (GTDB taxonomy): domain Bacteria; phylum Bacteroidota; class Bacteroidia; order Flavobacteriales_C; genus JBLIAZ01. The sequence continues at coordinate 23,861 of JBLIAZ010000011.1, read as the reverse complement.
GGTCAAGTTTTTTTGCATCATGTCTTGGTCAAGACCTGTCATGACAATGGTAATAAATGCCCCATTGACAAGACCTAGTCCAAAGCTTCCCCATCCTTTCCCTTTCCAGTCAACAATTTTAGCGTATTCGCTGTCACTCACTTTTTCGATGACTTGTATCCATGAAAAATCAAAACTTTCCTTTATGAAATAAAGCGTAATACCAACTGCAGCAAGCATGGCGGCTGTTTGAATGGTATCCGTCCAAATGATGGTTTTAATACCACCTTTAAAAGTGTATACCCATATTAATGCAATGGTAATGACAATGCCTAGCCAGTAAGGAAGTCCAATGGCTTGAAAAAGAAACACGTCTAAAACCTCAGCTACAAGATACAATCTTAAGGAAGCTCCAACTATCCTAGAAAGTAAAAAAAAGGATGCTCCTGTTTTGTATGTCGAAACTCCAAATCGACCTTTTAAATAACTGTAAATTGTAGTAAGGTTTAACTTGTAGTACAAAGGAAGTAATACGTAAATGATTACTAAGTAACCTAGGAAATACCCCAGTACGATAGACATGTAAGTCATGCCTGAAGCGTGGACAGTCCCTGGTACAGAGATAAAAGTGATCCCTGATAAGCTTGCTCCAATCATCCCAAAAGCAACCAAATACCATGGAGAGCTTTTGTCACCATTGTAAAACGAGCTGTCAGTTACTTTTCTTGAACTAAACCAAGAAATAGCAATAAGCATTAAAAAGTAACAAGCAATTACAACTAGACTTGTGATGGTGCTCATTTAAAAGCTACTTTTTGATGAGTTTTTTGTTGATCCTTGATTGGCTTCCCGCTATCTGCAAAACATAAATTCCTGAAGGAAGGTCACCGGTATTTACGATACTATTGTCTCCTGTACCGTAGATAGTTGTGACTAGTTTTCCAAAACTATCAAAAATATTGATACTCATGTTTTCCATGATTGGGTGCGCTATATGTAAAATGTTTGACACAGGATTAGGGAAAATAGAAACATCATTTTTCTTTATTTCGGCAATCGAATTTTGAAAACCTCCCCCATCATGACGATAAATTACCCCAGTAATTCCGCCAACATAGCCTGTTTGATGATTTAAAAACTGAACGGTATTTAAATTGACATTGTCGTCTAGTTTTCGTACTAGCCAGTTGTCGAAAGTTTTAATCAGCACGGTACTTTCATTTCCTACCACATGGCATACATCATCTTGACTACAAGAAATGTCTTTTAGGGCAATAGAAGTTAAACCCACAGCAACGAATTTTAATGAGCCACTTGTTGGTTCGTATTCAATCACTTTACCGCCATTCCCCGCAATAAGCATGGTGCTGTCGTTCATTTTTTCGATAGCTGACAAGGTTTCGTTAGTTCCTGAATTTATCGCTGGTAACCATGTAATGCCTTTGTTTATGCTCCTGTATAACCATCCACCTGCGCCAACAGCAATTACAGTAGTATCATCAAAAAACAACACGTCATTTACTGTAAATACACCTAGGGAGACACTTTGTTTGGTCCAGTTTGATCCGTCAATACTTGTAAATACTTTGCCATCGTCACCCACAATAACCCCATTATTACCATTAAATGCAATGCTATTTAACCCATGTATGTCTAAAGTTTCTTCCGTCCAGGACACTCCCGTATCTGTGGTAGTGTACAGCTTTCCATCTTGACTGAGTAGATACCCGTCTGTGCTGTTTCTGAAAAATATTTTTTGAAAGTTACTTGTTGATACTATTGAATTTACTGACCAAGTAGTGCCACCATCTGTTGTTTGTATCAGCTTTCCATTGTTGCCAGCAGCAAACCCGGTGGAGCTACTAAAAAAGTATAAGCTGTTGATGTTTTCTGATATACCCGAATTTTGTTCTACCCATCCATCTTGCGCCAACATAGCAACAGGGAAAAACAGTAAAATAATATAATGTAATTTCTTCATCTAGTTAAACTTTCAAGGCAATGTAATATAGTTAATTTCCCACCACTTCTTTTATAGTTTACGCAGTAAACAGAAAGAAGTTGTCCTCAGTGTACTTTAATTTTTAATGCTGACTAACGTGATTTCAAAAGTCAAATCCATCCCTGCTAGAGGGTGGTTAGCATCCACTGTAACCTCTTGCTCAGAAACATCTACAATTCGCACTACGACATCAGTTCCGTCAGGATATTTAGACGTCAATTCCATGCCTACTGTCGGTTCTATTTCTTTGCTTAAGTTTTTCTTGTCCACTTTTGCAATTAAATCTTCACGTACTGTTCCGTAACCTTCCCCGCAAGGTATTTTAATTTCCTTACTGTCGTTTATTTTCATTCCAATCACAGCGTGTTCAAAACCTTTTAACAAAGTTCCCTCACCTACTTTGAACGTTAATGGGTCTCTTTCTAAGGAGCTGTCAAAAACTTCTCCTGATTCTATTTTTCCCGTATAATGAACTTTGATATTGTCGTTTAATTTTACTTCTTGAGTCATGCTATTTTGTTTATTGCAACAAATATAAAATTTTAAATTGTTGATTCAATAGAGCTATTCTATCAGTTTAGTTTTTATTTGAAATGCCAACCTTTCCCTTTTTTTGAATGGTACATCCCAATTGCCCACGTATTTGATGATGCTAGGGAAATATTCATTGCCTATTTTTTGTAAATGCACAGCCATCCTAATGTCAAAATCAAACAAAATGGTCTTGTCTTTTATTCTGTATTTACGTGCTATGATGTTCATGGTGCGGCGGTCGTAGTAAGTTTTTAGATATTGAATGACTACTTTGCGCTCTTTAATTGTGCCTTTTTTAGAGCAGATAAATAGATAGCAAGGAATTGAGTCTTGGTAAGTCACTTTTTCAAGCGTAAAATCATAATAAGGCCTCATTTCTTCACTAAAAATATCCAGTTTATCACCAATTATTGGAACGCCATCCACTCCAGTACCGGGAGAAAACATGAAAGTTTTTAATTGTTCGTAGTATTTTTCTTTTTTCGATCTGTCCCCTGGTTTTTTTTGAGCGTATGAGGAGCTCACTAAATTGGAAGCGAAAACTGTGTCTTTCGGGTAAAATATTTTATCAAACATTTCGCTGGTGAAAAACCTAAAGTCCCCATTTCTCTTGTAATATTTTCCGTTTACGGATTCTTTATTTAAGGTAACCCAAGCCTTGTTGTTCTTATTGTGATGTGTTGTCTCTCGTTGTAATGATGCTTTTTCAATTTTATTTTCTTCGTTTGATTTTTTACTTAACACCAGTACTTTGCTCAATTGAACGTGGTTGTAGATTTTTAAGTTTTTGAAAGCGCGGTAAAAGGAAGTGTCTTTTTTTGTAGCCTTTATAAAGTCTTCTGCTGTAAAGCCTTTTACTCGAACAGACACAGTATCCATTTCTTGAATACCAGACAGTTGCGCTGAACACGACAGACTCAACATCATGAAAAAGTAAAAAAATAAAACTTTATTTGTTACAACAAATATTTTTATGTACATTTAATTGAAATTATTTATTTTTTAAGCTACTAATTAAACAAATATACAATGGAAAAGCCAAAAATAGCTCAAAAGGGACCTTATGTCGAAAGTGTAAAAGCAGGAACGTATTATTTTTGTGCATGTGGTCAAAGTAGTAATCAGCCTTATTGTGACGGGAGTCATGCAGGAACTAGCTTTACTCCAAAAGCTGTTGAGATAACTGAGGATAAAACAGTGGCTTGGTGCGGTTGTAAACAATCTGACAATGGAGCTTTTTGCAACGGGACACACGCTAAGTTGTAAAGTCAATCCTTAATTCAGTAATTCTGGTTATTTTTGGTCTAGAACAAATTTATTGATGTGAATCTTCTTTAAGCTTGATGAAAAAAATAACCATTATTATTTTTATGCTAATGCTTGCGTCTTTTTCGCAAGCGCAGCATATAAATAAGTCGTGTGTAGTAAACTACTCCAAATCTTTTTTTTCTGATACCCGTGATTATTTTGTAGCACCTTTTAAATGGGATGGTAAACAAGTCGCTCTGTATGGTGGGTTTTTAGCTGCGGGAGTTGGTGTTTATTTTGTTGACGATTGGATACATGAGCAAATACCGGTTCCGAATGTCAGTCAACAAGAAGGAATAAAATACGGTTTAAGTTATTTCGGGAACGGATACTACACTATGCCGCTCATGGCAGGGATGTTTCTTTATGGATTGTCCGCTCAAAAAGAATTGCCTTTTCAAACAGCCATGATGGGTGTCAAGTCATTTGTGATATCCACGGTATTAACCAGGGCAATCAAGTATTCTTTCAACAGGTCAAGGCCGAATGAAAATCAAGGGTCGCAATTTTGGGGAGGACCGTTCAAATCTTTTTCCTTGTCTTTCCCAAGTGGACATAGTACGGGAGCTTTTGCAATCGCTTCAGTATTGGCTACAAATTATGCCCATAAAAAATGGATTCCAATCGCGTCGTATACATTAGCTACCGGAGTCGGTTTGTCTAGGGTTTGGACAAAAAACCATTGGGCAAGTGACGTGATTTTTGGAGCATTGATAGGTTGGTCCGTTGGAACTGTGGTCACAAAAATTGAATGCATTAAAAAGGAATCATCCTTAAAAGTGGAAGGAAGTGGGTTAGTTTGGAAATTTTGAAAAACAAATAGATGATTAAAAAAACATTGATAACGGGAACGATTTTCGGTGTGACAGCCATTGTATTTGGTGCCTTTGGGGCACATGCATTAAAGGAATTATTGACTGCCCAGGCGTTGTCAAGTTTTAAAACAGCTGTGAATTATCAAATGTACCATGCCTTGTTTTTATTAATTTTTGGTGTGTTGCAATCAAAATATGGCAAGAAATTGACAGGTGTAATTTATTATTTTTGCACTCTTGGTGTCCTTTGTTTTTCAGGTTCAATTTATTTTTTGGTTTTAAACAAGTCGTTTCATTTTGTTGAAGTTTCAAAATGGTTTGCTTTGATTACCCCACTGGGAGGAGCATTGCTAATAAGTGCATGGATATTCTTAGGCGTGTACTTGGTGAAAAATGTAAAAGAAGGTCTTAGTTGAACTTAATTGCTTTTACGGGGGAAATGTAGCTTATAAATACCGAAGGAATTATAAGCATTACTGAGCTAACAACAATGGTTAAAATGTTGATTCCTACCACATGCCATAAGTTCAAATACACAGGAACTGAATCCAAATAGTAAATGCCAGCGTCTAATTTTAATACTTCAAAATTAATCTGAAGGTAACATAAAGTAAGCGCCAAGATGTTTCCAATCAAAGTACCCTTTGCTATCAAAAATGCTGCTTTCAAGACGAAAATTTTTCGAATACTTACATTGCTGGCCCCTAAACTTTTTAGAATGCCAATCATGTTGGTCTTTTCAAGGATAAGTATCAGCAGGGAAGAGGACATGTTAACTACAGCTACCACAAGTATAATTACAAGAATAATTAAAATATGCATGTCAATGTATTCCAACCAGCTTACTATTTGAGGGTACCTGGAATATATTGACCTTACATCCAGAAAGGACAGTTCAAGAAAAAAATCATCTATTAAACCAATCTCTTTTTCTAAATAATATTCATAGCTGGACTGACCACTGTTTTTTATGGAAGTAAGCAGATTGTCCTCAGTTAAAAAAACTTCATAACCACCAATAGTACCATCTTCCCACTTGTTAAGTTTTTTGATTCTTTTTAAATCGATGAATATGAACTTGGAATCAAATTCTTCTGAAAGTCCAGTTTTGTACATTCCCTTGATTGTAAAAGCGTATTTTTTTTGCGAGAATTTTTCACGGCCTTCAACTACTTCTTTGATGATGAAAAACACCCTGAATTTGTCACCTAGTTTTAAGTTTAGTGTACTGGCAATTTTAGAGGATATCATGGCTTCCTTGCAAATGGTGCCCGGTTTAATGCTTAATGTATCCCCTTCAATCAAATGTTGTTTAAAAAAGTCCCAGTTGAAATCCGGAGCAATGCCTTTTAGGATAACCCCTTGCATGTTTTCTTGGGTTTTTATTATTCCAGCTTTGCTCGCGTAAATTTGGACATGTTTTACCTTGGGGGACGCTTTTAACTTCTGGTATAATGTACTATCAAACAGGATAGGATTACTTTCGTAGGACTCACTTATTCCTGCGTCTGAAATTTGAATGTCTGAGGCAAAACCTACAATTTTACCTTTGATTTCCTTTTGGAATCCTTTGGTAATGGCAACCGACATGATCATTATGAGTACGCCAAGAGCGATTCCCCAAACAGCTATGTTTATAACTGGTTTTGTGAAGGACTTCTCGTGAGATCTTCCCAGCAGTATTCTTTTTGCTATAAAAAACTCGACTTTCAAGTGATTAGGCTTAACTTTATCGTTGTACGTGAACCTGCATGTAGTTCAGTGTAAAACTAACCAATGAATTGGAAATCTGTGTCTTTTAGTCTTATAAATCTGAGTGTTGGTTTTTATTTGTTGATGTCCTGTTCATCAGTAGTTCAGAAGGCAGAAATAACCAGCGAATTAGAAAATTTGAACGACGCAGACAGTAATGATTCAAAGGCGGTTGATTACATTTCATCGCCTACAATTACAGGTGCTGACCAAACCACTTTGTATTTCCCACAGCTAACGAATAAAATCATTGGTGTAGTGGCAAACAACACCAGTTTTATAAAGAAGACGCACTTGGTTGACTCCTTGTTGTCAATCGGAATTAAAGTGAAAATAGTATTCAGCCCTGAACATGGATTTCGAGGAGACCAGGACGCAGGTGTGAAAGTCAAGCATTCGGTGGACCTGAAAACAGAATTACCAATATATTCACTTCATGGACAAACTAAAAAACCTTCTGCAAAAAGCCTGGAAGGGGTGGATGTTATGTTGTTTGATATTCAAGATGTGGGGGTTCGCTTTTACACATATATTTCAACTTTACATTATGTAATGGAAGCGTGCGCTGAAAACAACGTCAAATTAATTGTGTTAGACAGACCAAATCCCAATGCACATTATGTGGCCGGACCAGTATTGGATGAAAAGTTTAAGTCCTTTGTTGGAATGCATCCTGTTCCAGTGGTTTACGGAATGAGTATTGGCGAATATGCTAAGATGATTAATGGAGAGTATTGGTTAAAAGACAGTCTTGTATGCGATTTAAAAGTAGTTCGTCTTGGTAATTGGACTTACGACAAGGAGTACATATTGCCAATTCCCCCAAGCCCTAATTTATCCTCGCAACTTTCAATCTATTTATACCCTCATTTGTGTTTGTTTGAAGGGACAAGCATCAGCGTTGGACGAGGAACGCCTGAGCCATTTGAAAAATATGGACATCCTTTGTACAGGAGCCATGCTTATTCTTTTACACCCGTCTCTGTGGTCGGAAAAAGTTCACACCCTCCTTTCAAAAACAAAAAATGCTTTGGTAAAAACCTATCGAGTATCAGTTTGAAGCAAGCGAGAGCAATAAAAGAGTTTAAACTAACTTATTTGATGGATGCAAGGTTAAATACAACGACCGATAATTTTTTCGCGCACACTTCGTTTTTTAACTTGTTGGCAGGTAATGATGTTTTAGTGAATCAATTGAAGGAAGGACTTACTGAAGTTGAAATTCAGCAGACTTGGGAACAAGGTCTGCTGAATTTTAATGAAACGAGACAGAAGTACCTGCTGTATACAGAAACCAAATAGCATTGATAACTCTCATAGGAATAAGGTTTTACAAAAACTTGATGTGCTGGTTCGTCGCAATGTTGAGCTTTGTTCCGGTGTTTTCTCAAGAAATTAAGCTAACTATCAATTATAGTTCCCCTGACAGTGTGGAAATAATTAGGGATGGGTTTCCTTCTAAAAAGGAACTTATTTCGTACTTAAATACAAACACATTGAAAGCTTATTCTGTGGGCAAATTAGCTTATTCGATTGATTCGATAAAGTTTACTGACAGTCTCAAGTGTACAGCATTTGTTCATCAAGGATCGCAATACTACTGGGGGAATATTAAGTGGGGGGTTCAGGAAGGTATTTTATTAAAGTCTGGTTTGTCTACAAAAAAAATCAGTTATACCTATGCCAACCCTGACCGATTGCTGTCGTTCTACGATAAATTAATTACTTACTACGAAAATAACGGTTACCCGTTTGCATTGGTGAAATTAGACAGTGTTAACATAGTAAAGGACACCATATCAGGTACTTTACAAATTGAGCCTGGGAAAAAGTTTATATACGACACCTTGGCGTTACACGGGGATCTGGGGATCAGTAAATCTTATTTAGAACAGTATTTTGGCGTACTACAGGGTAATGTATACAAGGAAAAAGAGTTTGTTGCAGTAAGCAAAAAAATAAAAGAGCTCCCCTTTGCAACGCAATTTCAAAAATCAAAGGTGGAGTTTCAGCACGGGAAAGCTGTGATTCATGTATACTTGAACAGGAAATCCGCCAATTTTTTCAATGGGGTGATAGGAGTTTTGCCAAATTCTCCACAGCTCGAGGAACTTAACACGGGAACTAATTTATTGTTAACTGGGGATGTGAAATTGGTGTTGATCAACCAACTAAAAAATGGGGAAAAAATTGATTTTGCGTGGAAAAGGTTAAAGCCTGAAACGCAACAGCTTAACATTGGTGTTTCTTTTCCTTATTTATTCAGAACACCATTTGGGATTGATGATAAACTTGATTTATTAAAACAGGACAGCAGTTTCATCAATTTTTCAAATCAATTAGGGATGATTTACTCTTTAAGTTCCGAAAAGCAAATTAAAGTTTTTTGGGAGCATAAAACTACAAATGTCTTGACTACGGATAAGAGCAGTGAGGAGCTGTTGGGCAACAAGTCTAATTCGTATGGTTTGGAGCTTTTCTTGGAACAGCTTGATTACAAGTATAACCCTCGGAAAGGAGTCAAGATAAAAATAGTTACTCAAGGTGGGCTTAGGACATTAAGTGGGAGCGAACAGGATGGTAAAATAATTGTGAATTTACCAAGCGAAGACGAGGATATTGCCATTTCGGCATTGCTGCCAAAAACATCTCCATTATATAAATTTAAAGTTGACATGGAATTTTATATTCCGTTGTTTAAGGTTACGACGATTAAATTAGCCAGTAAGAACTCCTACATTCATAACCCGTACTTATTTAGCAATGATTTGGACCGAATAGGAGGGTTTAATATACTTAGGGGTTTTGATGAACAAGCTGTTTTCACATCCCTGTACAGTGTTTTTACTTTTGAATACCGGCTGCTGTTGGAACAAAATTCATTTGTAGGTTTGTTTTTTGATCAAGCCTACATTCAAAAAAATACTTTTGTGGAACAAAGTGATGATTTTCCTTTTGGATTCGGTGCTTCAATTAGCTTTCAAACCAAACCAGGAATATTCACAGTGATGTACGCTATAGGAAGGCAACAAGGTAATCCCGTTAATTTTTCAAGTGCAAAAATTCACTTCGGTTTCATAAGTTTATTTTAGACAGCTGTTTGGTTTGAGTGTCGAGCTGTTTATAACTAATTGAACGCTTAAAATTGAACGCCTGTTAAATGGATATATTTAACAAGTAAATGAACCTCGGAGATTTTTTTTCAAAGAAAATGAAATTGAACACTGTGACAGTGCTGCTTTTATTCATGTCCGTGGTTTTTGTTTTCGCTAGTCCAATTCCTTCGATAAAATCGAGACTCAATAATTTTTCGGTGCAGCTTTTTTTGAAAGAATATCAAAAAGATTTTCATCCAAATGTGTCATTCAACGAGATGATTTTTGTGAGCATCAAACATCAAAGATTGTACTACCTGAAAGGTGGAAAAGTCCAAAAGTATTATGATGTTTCTACCTCAAGGTTTGGTGTGGGAAGCATGAAGGGGTCAAAAAAAACACCCATAGGGTTGCACAAAATTCAAAACAAAATAGGGGTTGGCTGTCCAATGAATAGCATCTTAAAAATGGGTTATTGCTCGGGTAAAATTGCGAAAGTCATTACCGAACCAGTACACGGACCAAATGATCATGTGACTACTAGGATATTGTGGTTAAATGGGATGGAGGAAGGTATTAACAGAGGAGGAAAAGTAGACACCTACAATAGAAACATCTATATTCATGGTACTGTTGAGGAAGGTTTAATAGGGAAGCGTGCCTCCCATGGTTGTGTCCGAATGAAAAATACTGAAGTACTTGAATTATTCAATAAAGTAAAAGTCAATTGTGTGGTATTGATACTGAACCACTAACCATTTATTTAGCTTTCTCTTTTAACAGTGCTATTTTCAGTACATCTTCAGCATTTTCAACATAGTGAAATGTCAGACCTTTCAAGTAGTCTTTGTTGATTTTTTCAATGTCGTGTTTGTTTTCGTTGGACAATATGATTTCCTTGATGTTGGCTCTTTTGGCAGCTAATATTTTTTCTTTGATTCCACCTACGGGTAATACTTTTCCTCTTAAAGTAATTTCACCAGTCATTGCAAGATTAGCCTTCACTTTCCTTTTACTGAAAGCACTTGCTAAAGCAGTTAACATGGTAATTCCTGCCGATGGTCCGTCTTTAGGTGTTGCCCCTTCGGGAACATGAATGTGAATGTTCCATTTCTCGAACATTTCATCTTTAAAACCAAGCTGTTCGGCATGCGATTTAATGTATTCTAAAGCCAGGACAGCAGATTCTTTCATGACATTACCTAAGTTTCCGGTCAAAGTTAACTTACCTTTTCCAGGGCTTAAACTTACTTCAATGAATAAAATATCACCTCCTACTGAAGTCCATGCCAATCCAGTGACGATTCCAGCCAACTCGTTACCTTGGTATTTGTCCCTGTTTCTTGAAGGTCCAAGTATGTCCCTCAAGTTTTTTTCTAAAATCTTGCTGTCCATAGGTTGTTCCATTGCCACCTCTTTAGCGTAACGCCTAATGACTTTAGCTACAGTTTTTTCTAATCCACGGACTCCACTTTCACGCGTATATCCTTCCACTATCTTTTCAATGATTTTTTTACTGAATTTAACGTCCGCCTTTTTTAATCCATGCTCTTCAATTTGCTTTGGAATCAAATGTCTCGCAGCAATTTCAATTTTCTCTTCAATGGTATATCCGTTTACCTCTATGACTTCCATCCTGTCCAGCAAAGCAGGTTGAATGCTCCCCAACGAATTTGATGTGGCTATGAACATCACTTTGGATAAATCAAAGTCTTGTTCTACGTAGTTGTCATGAAAATTAGCATTTTGCTCTGGATCCAATGTTTCAAGTAATGCTGAGGAAGGATCCCCATGAGCATCCCTGTTAATTTTATCAATCTCATCCAATACAAATACAGGATTTGAACTCTGAGCTTTTTTCAAATTCGAAATGATTCGCCCTGGCATGGCACCAATGTACGTTTTTCGATGTCCTCGAATTTCAGCTTCATCTCTAACTCCACCTAAGGACATGCGTATGTATTTTCGTCCAAGTGCTTTTGCAACCGATTTACCTAGGGACGTTTTACCCACGCCGGGAGGTCCGTACAAACAGAGTATGGGAGCTTTCATGTTCTTTTTTAGCTTCAAAACAGCCAAATGTTCAAGGATTCTGTCCTTCACTTCATCAAGTCCGTAGTGGTCCTTGTCCAATATTTTTTTTGCCCTTTTTAAATCAAATTTATCCTTGGTATATTCATTCCAAGGTAGGTCAAGAAGTAATTCTAAGTAATTCATGGACACCGAATATTCCGCAGCTTGAGGAGCAATTCGTTGTAGTTTTTCCAATTCCTTGTAAAAGTGCTTTTCTACGCTCTCATTCCACTTTTTTGGTTTCGCTCTTTTTTCAAGCTCTTCGATTTCTTGTGATGGACCACTGACACCAAGCTCTTCTTGAATGGTTTTTATTTGTTGATTTAAAAAGTATTCTTTTTGTTGGTTGTCAATGTCAACTTTTACCTTGCTTTGAATTTCATTTTTTAACTCCAGTAACTGTATCTCCTTTGTCAAAAAAGAAAGGACTTTAGTTGCTCGTTCACTCACATTGCCTTCTTCTAACATTTGTTGCTTTTCTTGCACAGTCAATGTCATGTTAGACGCAATGAAATTCACTAAAAATGAAGCGCTTTCAATGTTTTTAATGGCAAAGGATGCATCTGAAGGAATGTTCGGAGAGTCTTTGATTATTTGCAAAGACATGTCCTTTAATGAGGAAACCAGGGCGTTGAATGCTTTACTCCTTTTAGGTGCTTTTTTGTCACTTAGCCTTTTTATTTCGGCTTTAATGTATGGTTCACTTGAGATTAGTTTTTCAATGCTACACCTTCTTTTTCCTTGAATTATTACAGTGGTGTTTCCGTCAGGCATTCTCAATACTTTCAATATTGTGGCAACACAAGCAATTTTGTGTAGGTCATCAAATTCAGGATCTTCTACCATACTGTCCTTTTGGGAAGCAACAGCGATAGTCTTTGTTTTTTTGTAACTTTCTTGAATTAATTTGATGGATTTATCTCTTCCTACAGTGATAGGAATTACTACACCAGGAAAAAGCACGGTGTTTTTTAAAGCGAGTACGGGAAGTACTTCCGACAGTGGAGCATCTTCTTCTTCCTGGTCATCGTCGCTTGTTATTAAAGGAATGAATTCAGTTTCTTCGTTCAAAAGGTCTCCCAAATACAAATCCTTAAAGTTTAATATATCTTGCATGCTTGTGTTTCTTTAATGAGTCAAAAGTAAATGAAAAATTACGTCAAAATGTCCAGTTTAAACTCCAGTAAAACCCTTTTCGTCTGTAAACGATGAATTTCAGGTACCAAACATCACTTTTTCTTACTTGCTTGTTAGGTTTCAATTGACATGCCAATTGGTTGGTCAATCGAGAGTCGGTCAAAATGACACCTTGAATTACACTGTGGATTTGTTGGGGTAAGCTTCCAGTGCCACGGCCAAACATTTCATGGCTCGCTTCAGTTTCGTTTCGTTTATTACATATGCTATTCTCACTTCCTGCAATCCTAAACCAGGAGTTTCATAAAATCCATTCCCGGGAGTAAGCATGATGGTTTCGCCTTCGTAACTGAATTCATTGAGCAACCACAAACAAAAATTTTCAGCGCTGTCTACAGGAAGTTTCACCATGGTGTAAAACGCACCAAAGGGTTTACTGAACTTGATGTCAGGTATATTTTGTAACTCTTCAGTAAGAATATTTTTTCTTTTTTCGTATTCGGATTTAACCTCTAGATAGTAGCTATCTGGAGCTTCCAATGCAGCTTCTACAGCTACTTGTCCAAAGTATGGAGGAGATAACCTTGATTGACCAAATTTTAATGCAGTATCCATTACATCAGAGTTTCTACTGACTATAGCACCAATTCTCACACCGCACATGCTATATCTTTTAGATGCAGAATCTATCACGATCACTTTATCATCTACTCCTGACAAATTTAAAACAGACGGAGCAAAATCACCTTGGTAGTAAAACTCCCTGTATACTTCGTCAGATATTAGAAACAAGTCGTGCTTGATGCAAATTTGTTTTAAAGACTCTAACTCTTCCTCTGAGTAGGTATATCCAGTTGGATTATTAGGACTGCAAATCAAAATAGCCTTTGTTTTTGGGCCTATCAATTTTTCAAACTCACTGATAGGAGGCAGCGCGAAATTAGTTTCTATTGTGGAGGTGACAGGTTTAACAACAATGTCAGATGCTCCCGCAAAACTACTATAATTAGCGTAAAAAGGTTCTGGAACAATTACTTCATCCCAAGGATTTAAACAGCTTAACAAACAAATCATTAATGCTTCACTACCGCCATAAGTAATCATTAGGTCATCCGAGGAAACATCAATGTCGTATCTTTTATAATATTTTACAAATGCTTCTCTTAAGGATAATTCCCCAGCAGAATCACTGTATTCCACGACCTCAACATCAGTCGATTTTATTTTGTCTAAAGCCCACTTTGGAGTGCTGATATCAGGTTGTCCAATGTTTAAATGATGGACATGAATACCTCTTTTTTTTGCTTTTTCAGCAAAAGGAGCAAGCTTCCGAATCGGAGATTCGGGCATTTGGCGGCCTCTATTAGATATTTTTGTCATCAGTATTGTCCTTTTCTATACATGCAAAAATAAAAAACCCAGTGATAATCACTGGGTTTTTATTCTAAATATTAACGGTTTTAATAAATAGAGTGTACTTAATTAGTCGTTGGTCCATCCACATTCTTTGCAGGAAATGCATCTGGTGTTTTAACATCAAGGACGTTACCTTTTATTTTCAAATAAACAACATCGTTAGAAGCGTTAGATTTAACAGTAACTGTTTTGTTAAAGTTTCCAACTCTTTTTGTGTCATATCTTACTTTTAGTATTCCAGTTTCTCCTGGCATGATAGGATCTTTTGGACATTCTGGAACTGTACATCCACAAGAACCTTGGCAGTTAGTAATTACTAAAGGTGATTTTCCAGTATTTGTAAATTTAATGATCCTTAAAGGTTCGTCACCTTTATTGATTGTACCGTAGTCAATTTCTTTTGTTTCAAATTTGATTACTGCCGCATTTGGATCAGCTTTTTTTTCTTCCTCTACAGGTGGCGTTCCAGCATTTTGAGCAGACACAACACTTGTTAAAGTGAAAACTGCCATCGCTAATGTTAAAAAGTATTTTTTCATAATGTTCAAGATTTAATTCAATTCAAATATAGCATGTACTGTGCCGAATTGTTGTTAATGAAATGTTAATTGTACGTAAAGTAAAATGTCACGGGTCACAAGAAAATTACTTTTTACTGAATTTAAATAACATTTCTTTTTCCTTTTTAGAAAGGCATTCGTAACCGTTTTTCCCAATTTTATCAAGAATGGAATCAATGTCAGCTTGCGTTGCTTGGCGTAATTCATTGTATTGGTCATCAGTCATGCTTCTTATGTTAGAATGCGCTACTTTTAGTTTTGATTTTTTCTTGAAGATGTTTGGGATTTGACCAAAGAAAGTAATGATTTTATTGATCGTGGTAGTGATGTCTTTTCCTTTTTTTATACTGGAAGCAAACCAATATCCGGTAGCCGCTCCTCCTAAGTGAGCTATGTGCCCTCCAGTGTTACCATCGTAAAAAAAGATTAAATCAGAAACCAGTAAAAATAAACCTATCCATTGAAGCTGTACTTTGAAAACACCAAACAGAAACACTTGATTTTTTGGAGCGTAAGAACAAACTGCAATTGCGATTGCCATTACTGCTGCTGACGCTCCCACAGCGGATATTTCAGCAGTAAAATATGGGGAGATATTGGTGACGACTACTAAAACAGCTGCTCCCATCAAACCTCCCAGTAAGTAAAGCCCAAACAATTGTTTTTGCGAGAAGTAATTCAAAAACATTCCTCCTAAAAAGTACAGTAGAAACATGTTTCCGACCAAGTGCCAAATGTCTAGTTCATGAACAAATTGGTGAGTAATTAAAGTCCAAGGTTTAAACAGGATGTCCGACAAATTAGAGTGAAGAGCGAGGTAAGGGTACAAGTATTCCTGAACGATATTTAGCCCCTGATCACCCACGATTAGAGGAGACACTACATTCAGTAACACAAAGGCAAAATAAACACCAACGTTTACAAAAATTACTTTGATCAGCATGTTGCCATCTCTGTATTTTTGTTTGATGTCGTTTAAGAATGTGCTCATGTACTTTTTGTGTGGAGAAACAAAGTTATCAAATAGTAATTGATTATTTCGTCTTTTCAAACTTTTCGTAAAAATATTTGATTTATTGCAATTAAATAGAAATAAAATAAATATAATTGCATAAAATTTTCAATAAAATATAAAAATGTACAGGATAGTTATAATTACATTGCTTCTTACTTTAAAATTAAATGCAACGACACAAAGTGTTCAATCAGGGAAATGGGGAAGTACTTCCACATGGAGCAACGGCCAAGTTCCTAACGCATCGGATTCAGTCGTAATTTTAAAAAATCATAAAATTTCACTGAGCCAAGCGAGTAACGAATGCATGCATCTAATTGTAAAAGGAAATGTTTTTTGTTCCTCGTCATCTAAAGTTTTAACATGTGGAACATTGATGCTCATGGACTCAAGTAGTCTTTCAAGTAACGTGTTGGGGACAATTGTGGTTGACACTTTAAATGCAGTCGGAAATAGCGCAGTGGAAGGTTTTAACCTCAAAGTCAACGCTTTATTTCAGGTTAGGAACGGAATTACTTTTCACCGAACATCGGGACTTGTTGAAATTAAAAATTTACTTATCGATCTGGACGCGACATGGAGCGTGCCAGATAATCAATCTTTTACAATTACGGGTTGGTTGGAAAACAACGGAAAATTATCCTCAGGAAAAGGAAAGTACACTTTTGTTGGGAACAATATTTTGAAAGGAAGTAAGGACATACTTATCAATAATTTCTGTTTTACAGACACTCTTGTAAACCAAGGCAGGTTGGAAATTAGCGAAAGTATTTTAGCTCCGGAGACCGCAATTTTAATTAATCAATCATCAGGAACATTAGTGCTGAAAATGACAGATTCACAATTCAAAGTGAAACAACTTGATTTGAAATCGCTTGGCAATACTTTAATTATGGCAAGGGGAACTAGGCAACGTTTACCTCCTTCTACAAACTTGGAATATCAACAATTATTTATATCTGGAGGAGGGGAGCTTCTTGCAGATTTCGAAATTAAAATAAAGCAACAATTATTGATTGACTCGTTGTCTATGCTAACCGTCGGCAACAGAATTACAGCAAACAATAAAGCAATATTTACAATGAAAAAAGAGGCTGTTTTAAAATTTAACAGCGATGTTTCGAATGACTTTAACAATTTTGTTAAAGGTTTTAATTTTAGTGAAATAGACAGCTTGTCCTCTATTATAATTTCCACTGATGTTGGATTTGTACTTCCTGTTTTTGACTACCCTAATCTAGAACTAAAATCAGGTACTTCAATTAATGTTCTAAGTGAAGGGAATCAAGTTTTTAGGGCTGACCTCAGGCTAGGAATGAATGTGACGATGGATGTTGGGGGGCAGAGAATTGTCATCAATGGAAATGTTGAAGGCAGTGGAAAGTTACTTGCATTAAACGGATCAGTTAATTACCAAGGAACAGCTGCTCAAAAAATATTACCAAGCGAATATGACACCTTAATTATAAATAATCCTTCATTAGACACCTCCTCCGCACTAGGAAATTTTAATGTGAATGTATTCCACGTTCAACGTGGAAAAGTGAAAGTAGGTTCATTGACAATCAAAGAATTGTCCATTGAAAATTCAAGTGAAGTTTTAGTGGGTTCTGTAAATCTAGAAATAAGTGCTGTTCTACTTAATAAAGGTCAATTCACCGTCACATCAAACACAGCCAATTGTGTTTTTAAAGGTTCACTTTTTAATATTGGTTCGTTTGAAAATAACAGTTCATCAAACCATATTTTATTCGCTAATGTGATTAACAACGGTGAATTTCAAGGTTGTTTAGGAACAGGTTGTACTTGGGAGATAAATGGCAATATTAATGTGAGTGGATCCTCCACACTTTATTTTCCAAGAATTAAGTTCGCTGGTTCAGACACAGTGTTCAACAAAGGCAATGTGAGCGTGTCTATGAGCATCAAAGGACAAGGTAAATTCATTAATTTGTCAAATTCAATTCTAACCTTAGGAATGAACGGCGATCAAAATGATGCTTCAGTAAACGCATGGGAGTATTCTGGAAACACAGTGATTTTTAATAAATCTGGTGATCAAAATATTCATGGTGTTGATTTTAATATTGTTCAAAATTTAGTCCTTTCGAAACCAGGTCATAAAAGGATGCTTCAAAACATTGAAGTGCAAGGGGATTTGACAGTTGACACAAACTCTACGTTTAATGTAGGTTCCAATGATTTAAAAGTACAAGGAGGTTCTGTTTTGTATTTGAAGCCAAAGTCAGCAATGGTGTTGGGAAGTAGCTCAAACCCAAATCCAACAACTTTCCCCGTCGCTTTTAAAAATGGAAATTTGTTCCTACATAAAACATCCACAATTTCTTACGAATCGCAAGGGAATCAGACAATTTCAACCGTTCCAAATTATGGGAATTTGCACATCAAAGATGGGGCGGTGACCCAAAGCGTAAAAACAGTTGGAGTAGGAGATTCCTTGTTAGTTGGAGGTGATTTTCTCATCACAGAGTCATCAATTGATTTAATAGCAGGGGATAAAGTATTGGTTGTGCAAGGTAATTGGGAAGGGCCCGGAAACATCAAATTTGGTTTTGGCGCATTCGTCCTTCATGGTCATGCGAATAGCACAGGGGAACTCTCTTTAGGATTAACCCCAGTACATTATGTAGGGGATGGCGATCAACATATGAAAAATGCAGAGTATTATAATTTATTCGTTAACAAACCAAGTGGCACAGCAACAATAGATGCTGGGAAGGGAGTCTTTTTAGTGAAAAACAACATGTACCTTAATAATGGAAAAGTCCAAGTTGGGGGTGAGAAATTTGAAATTCAAGAAAGTTTAGTTATAAGTGATACTTTAATTTTTAAATCTAGAGTTCAAGAGAAAATACTGAATCATGTGCAAGTAAATCCCAAGGCATTTTTCGACAACAGCTATGGTGTTAAATTACAGATAAAAGGTAACGTCACTGCACTTGGAAATTGGACAAATGGGAAGAAGTCCATTGTTTATTTTAACAGTGAAAACAGTCAAATTATAAAAAGCGGACAATTGGTTGAGTTTGACAAAGTCATTTTCAGAAAGGGCCAAGGAAATAAGGTTATGAACTTGAAAGGTAACTTTAAAGTAAATGATTCCCTTATTCTGGATAATGCCAGTATTATATTTGATTCTGCTCTTGTATATTTGTCATTGAATGCCACTTTATATGGAGAGTCCGAACAAAATCAGCTAACAGGAAAAGAAAGCGTAATTATAGCTCAGATCAATTTAAAGTCAACATTACACGAAAACATCGCTGGTCTGGGATATTCCGTTTATTCAGACACAGCATTTGGAGAGGGTAGGTTAACTAGGGGATTTGACCCAGTGGTATTATTTAATGGTGAATTAAGTATCAATAAATCATATTTACTTGAATTGAGTGATTCTTCCAGGCATCTTTATCAAACAAGCATCAGCTACTTTAGTTATGAGCTATCAAATCATGATGAAAGTATACTGACGGTATATTATAACTATAATTATTTAAATACATTCAGGCTTGGTTTAAGCACTTTACATAATCAGTTTAACAAAGTAGCTTATTCAGGAGTTGAAACGGGTTCCAAAATAACTCTCGGAGAGCTGGATGGTGATCCGCTGCCAGTACAATTAATTTCATTTAACGCAACTTTAAACACATCAAACACTAGTAAAATAGTTACCCTGGCATGGAAAGTAGGTTCTGAAATTAACACTCAAAAATATTTATTGTATGTGTCTGAAGACGGAGTCAATTATTCATTGCTAACCGAAGTCAATTGGAAAAAAAGCAATCACGATGGCAATGAATATTCTTACGACTATACTTTAAAAATGAACAGTAGCATATTATACTACAAGTTATATGAACAAGATTTGTTCGGCGAAATTGACTACCTAGACGTCGATACATTAAATACAGTTGACGCAGTTTCAGTCGTAATTATAAACGAACAAGAAGTTAATTTTCCTAGGTTTTCACAAAAGGCGACGTTCTCATTGTATGACATGAGTGGAAAAAAAATCATGAGTTCAATGGTTCCTAACTTTAATGCAGTCAGCACCCAACAAATTTGTTTGTTGTGCGTGGAAGAATTTAAACAAAATTCCTGCAAGAAAATTTATTTGAAATGATTTACAATGGACTCAATTATCCAAGGAACACTTTTAAAAGGGCGCGTTTATTTTCGTTACGTAAACGTTTAATAGCCTTTTCTTTAATTTGACGCACTCTTTCACGGGTTAAATTAAATTTTGTTCCAATTTCGTCCAAACTAATTTCGCGGACACCATCGATACCAAAAAACAATTTTACTACTTCAGATTCCCTGTCCGGTAACTTGGCTAAAGTCCTGTTTATTTCCTTTTTTAAAGATTCCTCCATTAATTTTTGATCTGCTTTTAAAGACGATGCATCTTCAAGTACGTCAAGCAGTCCGTGATTTTCTCCTTCTGCAAATGGAGCGTCTACAGATATGTGCCTACCATTTAATTTCATCATAGTTTCAACTTCGCCTTCAGTTAATTCCAAATAATCTGATAGTTCCTTTGCATTTGGCTCTCGTTCTAGCTGTTGCTCCAGTTGAGAAATTCCTTTTCTAATTTTCCCCAAAGAACCAATTTTATTTAACGGCAACCTTACCAGCCTTGATTGTTCCGAAATGGCCTGAATAATTGATTGTCGAATCCACCATACGGCGTAGGATATAAACTTGAACCCTCTTGTTTCGTCAAACTTTTTAGCTGCCTTTATTAAACCTAGATTCCCTTCGTTTATTAAGTCGGGTAAGGTTAATCCTTGTCCCTGATATTGCTTGGATACCGAAACGACAAACCTTAAATTGGCTTTAGTTAATTTTTCTAACGCCCGTTCATCACCAGCTCTTATTTTTACTGCTAATTCAACTTCTTCCTGGGCAGTAATCAGGTCCTCTTTGGCAATTTCTGAAAGGTATTTGTCCAGTGTAATCCCGTCCCTTTTGGTAATAGATTGGGTAATTTTTAGTTGTCTCATGCAGTTTCTGTAATTTGAGTCTTCGTTAGGTAGTACGTTAGTTATGACTTTTTGTTTCGTTTTTCCATAACCTAAATGTTTTTCACTGCTTATTTTTTGATTTTACTAAGGGTTAAATTCAAGTAAAATACATCTTGATGATTCATATTGTGAGCCTTCAAAAGCTAAATATAATCAGTGAAAAACATCAAAAAGTATCTAGTTTGAGTATTTAAGCTGTAATTTTGAACGGTAACTTTTCAGAATACTACATGCGACTTATTTTATCTGCTTCATTACTTCTGCCAGTACTCCTGTCTTTATTGTCTTGCGAGAAAGATGTTTTTGAAACAGAAGACTTTAACGGAACATGGACCGTATCCTGGATTCGTTGCGATAATTTTCACAACAAAGTGTTCGGGGAAATATCATTTACAGTAACTGACTCTACTGAAAACAAAGGAATCATAAAGGAAACTTTGGCAGACACAGTAAATACCATGGAATTCCATTTTGAATTCATAAACAACGAGCAATTATTAATTGATACTTTATACAATTATGACACTACTTCTCATTGGCTAGGAAAACATACGATTTCCGAATTACAAGAAAAAAGTTTTTTGCTTGAAAGAGGCTCAAAACCCTGCGAAGGTGAGCTGATAAAATTTGTGAAGTAGGTTTGTGAAATAATTTTGTGAAGTGATTTTCAATACTGCATGTCAAAACAATTTGAATTAATTTCGGAGTATTCTCCCAAGGGTGATCAACCTGAAGCCATAAAGCAATTGGTTCAAGGGATAAAGGATGACGTTCCACACCAAACCCTTTTAGGGGTTACCGGATCTGGTAAAACATTTACCATGGCAAACGTGATCAAGGAAATTAATCGCCCTACATTAATATTATCGCACAATAAAACGCTGGCTGCACAGCTTTACAACGAGTTTAAGCAGTACTTTCCAAACAATGCAGTGGAATATTTTGTTTCCTACTATGATTATTACCAACCGGAAGCATTTTTACCTGTCACGGGAACCTACATCGAGAAAGATTTATCCATCAACAAGGAAATAGAAAAATTGCGATTGAGAGCCACTTCCACACTGCTGTCAGGAAGGAGTGACGTCATTATTGTCTCTAGTGTTTCGTGCATTTACGGTATGGGAAATCCCGCTGATTTTGAAGCGAGTATCCTTGAATTCAACGAAGGTATGGCGGTCACTAGGACTAAGTTTTTACGTTCATTAGTTGACTCCTTGTATTCACGGACTGAAATGGATTTTGAACGCGGTAATTTCAGAGTAAAAGGTGACACAATTGATTTGTTTCCTGGACATGCGGATTACGCCATTCGTTTTTCCTTTTGGGGAGACGAAATAGAAAGTATACATAAAATTGATCCTGAAAAAGGAACGACCATAGAGCGATTAGAATATATAAAGGTATTTCCAGCCAATCTTTTTGTGACTTCAAAAGAAAGGATGACCGACAGCTTATTTGACATTCAGAAAGACCTTGAAGCGCAATACCAATTTTTCATGGAAGAAGGCAAGGTAGAGGAGGCTAAACGGCTAAAGGATAGAGTAGAACAAGACCTTGAAATGATCAGGGAACTTGGCTATTGTAGTGGAATAGAAAATTATTCCAGGTATTTGGATGGTAGAAATCCAGGAGAAAGACCGTTTTGTTTAATGGATTATTTTCCGGACGACTTCCTGATGATGATAGACGAAAGCCACGTAACTATTGGTCAAGTGAAAGCCATGTACGGAGGCGACAGGTCCAGGAAAATCAACTTAGTGGATTATGGATTCAGACTGCCTGCCGCGATGGACAACAGGCCTTTAAAGTTTGAAGAGTTTGAAACCATTTTGAATCAAGTATTGTATGTAAGTGCTACACCAGCGGATTATGAATTGGAATTGTCTGAAGGTATCATAGTGGAACAGGTCATCAGGCCAACAGGATTACTTGATCCAAAAATTGAAGTGCGCCCAACAAAGAATCAAGTAGACGATTTACTGCATGAAATTCAAATCGAAATTAAAAAAGGCAACAGGATTTTAGTAACCACCTTGACCAAAAGAATGGCAGAGGAGTTGAGTAAATACATTGCCAACGTAAACATCAGTTGTACCTACATGCATTCTGAAATTGACACCATGGACAGGGTGGAAATACTTTCAAAATTAAGGTCGGGTGTGATTGACGTACTGGTTGGTGTAAACCTGTTACGGGAAGGACTGGATTTACCTGAAGTATCCTTGGTTGTCATCATGGATGCGGACAAAGAAGGGTTTTTGCGCTCCGAAAGATCGCTCACCCAAACTGTAGGTAGGGCTGCAAGGAACTTGGAAGGACGAGTGATCATGTACGGTGATAAAGTCACGGATAGCATGAGGAAAACCATGGACGAAACGGACAGACGACGTAAAATTCAACAAGACTACAACGATGAACACGGTATTACACCAACAGCCATCATTAAAAAACAAGGTTCTGCATTTCAAAAAAACTCCTATACCGAGCTTGATGATGCACTTCAAAGAATAGAGGAAGAAAAAAAGAATTACAGCAGTAAAAAGGAGCTGTTAAAACTCATAAGGAACACCAAGGCAAACATGGAAAAATCCGCAAAAGAATACGATTTTTTAAATGCTGCGAAATTCAGAGATTTGTTAAAGTATTATCAGGAAGAAGATAAAAAATAATTCTAATTACTCGTACCTGCATAAGTACGACGAGTCTTCCAAAGCATGAACTTTAAAAGAAATTCCTGAAGGAATAGGACAACTTTCGCCAAGATCAAAATTTTTCACACCATCATTCGGCAATTCAATTTCCCAACTACCTGAAGTTAAAGTCATCCATTCTTTGGTGGAGGTACTGAATTCATAGGTGCCTTGCTTTAAAACACCAGCACTAAAATTTCCACCTCTGTTCTTAAAACTTAGGGATTTCACTTTACCGTCAAAATATTCATTTACATCAATCATGGCATCGTTTTAAATAGTCGAATCAAATTTATTTGAATTCGCGGAATTTTAAACTAATAGTTCCCGTTTTTTTTTACTCTTTGATGAATTCACTTGTTCGCCTAACCTCAAATATTATATCTTCTCTTACTCTCAAATCTTACTGCTTCGAAAAATATTCAAGCATCGGTTGG
>JBLIAZ010000010.1:0-26719 GCA_047631875.1 Saprospiraceae bacterium | reverse complement strand
AACATCATATGGAACAATGAAAGTGCTGTCGTTCCCACATAAATCATAAACCTTAGCTGAAACTGAATAAGATCCCTCAGTAGAAGAAGAAACGCTTATTTGTGCGTTGGTAGAATCTGGTACTCCTTCTTCCGATTGCCAAATAACATTTCTATATGGCCCTTCTATGGAGAGGGTCATTTGTTCACCCACACACAAAAATCCATAAGGCAAATAGGTCACGTAAAAGTCAGATTCAAAAGCACCCGGTTTGTCACCAACAACAAAATTACCTTCAAATGTTTTTTCTCTAGCGCAGCCATCTGTTGCTTTTACTGAAAAAGTATAATCACCTGCCACATTTGAACTGAAGTCATCTGAATGCCATGTGGCGGAATCAATCTCACCATTCGAATACATGAAAACCGCACTAGCTAAAGAATAGCCCGATAAAGAAAACGTACCTGTTTCATTTAAGCACAAGGTATCAGGGTAATCATTTAAAGCAACACTACTAGCAAACTCACCTTTTCCTCCAACGACGATGGTCCCAGTGAAGGACGTGTCGTTTCCACACCTTTCATTGATGGATATTAAATAAGTATATGTTCCTAAAGAACTAAAGGACTTTAGGCCTCTGTTCCTAGTGATGCTGTCGCCATCTGAAAATGACCATTTAGCATCATAATGGTCACATTCAAAATAAAATCGCTCTCCTGGGCAAAGCGTATCGGCGGCAATAATTGCTGGAGATAATTGATACACCTGTGTTTGTACAATAAATGTATCCTTAAACACTTGATGACTACCACATAAATCGACAAAATAAGCTTCATAATTGTACGTCCCTGGAGAATCAAAGGCAACATACTGTACACCATCTGTTGTGATTACCTCAACTCCATTCGAAAAAGTCCAATGTGCTGAATCTACGTTACTTGATGATACATATGCTAAACCTCCCGTACAAACGGTATCATCGGAATGATTAAAAGAAGGATAACCACCACTATAACCTCCGACAGGGCCAACATAAAATCCACCCGTAAAAACAGAATCATTGCCACAAAAATCAATTAAGCGAACCGAATAGGTATAATCTCCCTTTTCCGTAAATGAAAAATATCCTACGTCGCCTAAAGTGTCTACCATTCCATTTGAAAATGTCCAAATTGCTGTATCCACACCATTCCAAGCACTAAATTGCGAAGACTGTCCGGGACAAAGAGAGTCTGGAGTATAGGTGTATATTTTAGTGGGAAAACTCGAGCTTTCTTCAATTACAATGTTTTTACTTACCGTAGTATCAGTGCCACAGTTTCTTTTAATGGTACATTTCACATTGTACACTCCAACAGCATCAAAAGCATGACTTATAAACTTTGCTGAATTACTAATTCCGTCACCAAAATCCCACTCGTAGGTATCGGCATCTTGTGGAGCAGGACTAAATGAAATGCTAGTACCAGGACAAGCTGTAGCTACATTAGACCACACATAGGGATATAAAAACCCTTCACACTGACCAAAGGCAATGGATTGAAAAAAAACTAAACAAATAACAAGAAGCTTCTGAATACTCATAATGACATTTGAATAGTTGTACGTCTGCCACCTTAAAAAGTTTCAACTTACAGTAAATAAATTTTTTCAGTGTAAGGGGCTGATATTCAAGTACGAAAAGTTCTATTGTATTAAGCTCACCTAATTTCTAAAGGTCTAGTTTTGGCTACCACCAATAGCTCAAAACATGAATATCTCAGGTCATAGATTCCCTATATAAAAAGGGGACAGATTGTATGTTTAAAAAAAATCTCTAATCTAAAGTATTCTACGAATACGGTGGGTTAGAGATTTTTTTTAAACATACAATCTGTCCCTATTTATTAACACTCTGGAAAAATAACTGGTACGTTATAGGCCAGTCCACCTTCAGATGTTTCTTTAAACATGTCCTTCATCCCGATTGATGTTTCCCACATCGTTTTAATCACAGCATCCAATCCTACAATGCTATTTTTAGGATTACTTTCTAAAGCTAAATTTGCAGCAGTAATGGCTTTGATAGCGCCCATAGCATTTCTTTCAATGCATGGAATTTGCACCAAACCTTTAACAGGATCACAAGTTAATCCCAAATGATGCTCCATAGCAATTTCAGCAGCCATTAAAGCTTGGTTTGCGGTTCCACCTAATATTTCCGTGAGTCCAGCGGCAGCCATGGAGGAAGATACTCCAATTTCAGCCTGGCATCCACCTACGGCAGCAGATATCGTAGCGCCTTTCTTGAACAAGGAACCAATTTCTCCTGCCGTACAAAAGAACCGGACAATCGCATCTTCGAATTTGTGAGAGCAGAAGATCAAGTAGTACATCAATACTGCAGGAACCACTCCTGCTGAACCATTAGTAGGGGAAGTAACAACCCTACCCATATTGGCATTTTCTTCATTTACCGCTAAAGCAAAACAGCTAATCCAGTTGTTAATGCTTTTAAAATCATGTTTTTGAATTTTAATCAGAGCAGATAACTCTTCAAAAGAGGAAAAATTAGCCCCATGAAGCAACTTTTTTGCTAAACTGGAGGCTCGTCTTTTAACATTCAGTCCTCCTGGTAAAACCCCGTTAGTAGTCACCCCCATATAAATTGAATTTTTCATTACATCAAATAGGGTGTCAACTTGTTTTACAATTTCATCTTTTGATCTAAGTGTCAATTCGTTTTGAAGAACCACGTCGGAAACGCAAAGAGTATTATCCTGTATATGTTTCCGTAAATCTTGACTATTTTGTATAGGGTGAGGAAGTTTGGTAGTGCTATGTAAACTTTGTTTTCCTTTCTGTTCAATGAATCCTCCACCAATTGAATAATAAGTTCTAGATTTTAATTTGTATCCCTTGCTCCATAAATTAAAAGTCATTGTATTAGGATGGTCGACTTGTTTAACTGAGGAGAATTCAATGTCCCTTATTGCATCAAAACCAATGATAGAATTACCAACCTTAATTGACCCAGTGTCTCTGATGCCATTGATAATAGAGGGCACCTGCGAGGTGTCAATAGTTTTAAAATTGTAGCCTAACAAGCCCAACTGTATTGCTATGTCAGTTCCGTGACCAAGACCCGTTTTTGACAATGACCCATACAATACACAGGAAATCCTATCAAATTCTACTTCCTGAGCTTCCTTTCCAAATTTTATAGCCGCTCTCCATGGTCCCATGGTGTGCGAACTAGATGGTCCTACACCAATTTTAAAAATATCAAAAATACTTATAGCTTCCATGTGTTTTATTGTACTAAAAATTGACGCAGAAGGTTACAGAAGGAATGTAAAAGGCAGGAGCCTGCTTGGGTTTATTTTTTTTGGAGTAAAATAGAGTGACGTCATTTATAGATGCTCGTTTTAATGCCGTTTATATCTTATTTAGTTATCGTGTTTTTCAATTTGATACATTTCAAACATCTTTTTTTCCAATATACTTTTTGGCAGATTTTTCAATAAAAAGTTTCTAAAGCTTTTTCCATATCGCCAATGTGCCATTTTTCCAGTTGTCCACGACTGTTTCACAATCATGTTGACCTTTGATTGTCTTTTTTGTTGGAATAAATTGAAAACATTTTGATTTGGATTAGCTTGAATTAAGTTGCTCAGGTAATATGCGTCTTCAATAGCCTGTGCACCACCTTGTCCTATGTTAGGTGTAGTGCCGTGTCCAGCATCCCCAATCAGGCAAATGTTATTTTTATACCAATTCTCGAGAGGTTTAAGGTCATTAATGTCATTTCGCAAAATGTTAACTTCAGGAGTACCTGCTATTAACTCCTTTACTAAAGGATGAAAATTGAGATACATCTTTAGAAGCTTTTGTTTTACCTGCCCCTCTACATCTTTTTGATTAGGTTTATCTAGAGCAACGGCAAACCAATAGACCTTATCTTTTGATATTTTCGAAATGCCAAAACGAATTTGATTCCCCCAGAGTTCAATTCCTCTGTTTTCAAATTCTTTGTCTAATTCAATTGTTGCTACACCTCTCCAACAAGTCTGTCCTGAAAACCTGGTTTCACTTTCAGGGAATAATTGCTTTCTTACCCTTGAGTTAATACCATCAGCTCCGATTAAAAATTCTGATATAAATTCAGAACCATCATCGAATTTCAATTTAACATTTTCATTCTCAATTTTTTCAAATGACTGAAACCCTTTTCCGAGAGATATTTTATTATCAGGTATTCTTTTTAATAATATGTTTTGTAGGTCAGCTCTATGAATTGCTATAGTTGAAAACCCAAATTCTTCCGTAACTTTTTCTTGAGAATTATCAGATATTGGACTTAAATTAGCTTTGCCCAGAGTAATTCTGTCTATTGTGTTTCCTTTTTCTTTAATATCATCTAATACTCCTAAATATTCCAAAACTTGTAAGGCGTTTGGAGCAAGCCATATACCTGCTCCAACTTCAGATAATTCAGATGACTTTTCAAAAATATGGTATTCAATTCCTTTTTTTTCAAGAGCAAGAGCTGTAGTTAAACCACCAATTCCAGCACCGATTATAGAATATTTCATTGCTTAGTTTTTATTATATCATACGTTTGTATGATCACCACTACTGGTATTTATATCTCACTATAAATCTAAACGATTTTTCACTCTTCATCTATTTAATTTTCCCGAATCGTGTTCGCCATCTGTAGTTTTTTTTAAAACGAGGTTAACTTGCTTACAGATTGTGATAGTTTATTGGATGACGTGAATTGAGTTGTAATCAACCTTTACGTACTGCTGTTTCAATCGAAAACACAGAAGAGCCTACTGATACAAACGTAATTCGCAACCTATTAGGAGCAATTGTTCCTGGCTCAGACTCAATTCAACATGAAATTAGGATGGGGAAAGTTGTAAAAGAAACTTCCTTAAGTTGACGGCTATGGGACCGGCCCTATTTGTTTTGGAGCACCAATAAAGGAAAATCCATGGATGATGATTTTACGTCTAAAATGTTGAAGAGGAAAAGGGATAAAGATGTGCAGGGGAGGATGAAGTTGTAAAGTTGATTATATTTGAAAAATCATGAATAAAAAAACACTTATTACTCTAGCTGCTAGTATTTTATTAGCAGTCCCGTTGTTTGCTGGAAGCCAGGACAACAAGACGCAAACAACTGATTTGTATGAGATATCATTCCCTCATAGTTGGATAACTGACACCAGTAAAGTAATGGGGACAGATCTTATTCTATTTAGTCCTTTAGTGGGTAAAAATGATGTTTTCAGAGAAAATGTGAATATCCTGGTTCAGGATTTAAGTGCTTATGACTTGAGCTTAGACCAGTATGTTGATATTTCTGTGAATCAAATTAACACTCTGATTACTGACAGTAAAATTGAACTGAACGAAAGAGTCAAAGGAATAAATGGAGATTTTTACAAAATAATATATACTGGGAAGCAAGGGAAGTTAAACTTGAAGTTTGAACAGTACTTTTGGTTGGTAAAAAAAACAGCTTATGTTTTGACCTTCACCTGTGAAGTGGACCAGTTTTCGAAGTATCAGCAGGTAGGTGAGCAGATTCTTAATAGTTTTAAATTGAAGTAGGTATTTTGTTTGAGGTGATGGTTTGCCTGGGGAGAGATTGGCTCGTGCCTCGCCTTTCCCTGAGGGGGAACCGTTCCAAAAAAATAACCTCGCTGTGCTGCGGTTCCTTTTTAATTTTATAAAATCACGCTGCACTCATGCGCGCTTGGTTTGCATGATTTTATAAAATTAAAAACCCCATCCTTGCGGATGAGTTTTTTTTGCGGAGAAGGAGGGGAACCGCTGTTTAGCTCAACACAGGTAGAAGTATTTTAATATAAACACATTTGAAACACTAGTAAACACTGTGCTTACGATATATTTAAAGGGTTGTGTTAAGTTGTAAGTAAGTTGACCTGTATTTAAGCTTGTTGATAAAATGTGGGGCAAATGTGGGACAAATTGTAAATGAGATTTTTATATTTGATTATGGCTAGAATTAAATTCGCCAGCCGAAGAACTAAAAACCCAACCAATATCTACGCCCGTTAAAAAAATGGCTATTCCTGTAAGTAAAAAAGTTACTAATATTTGAGGAAAAAGTCACGATAAATTTCCCCTATAAATAACCTCTCACAGATGCTACGAGTACATATATGATGTTTTTGGACTACATTAGTAAAACAGATACTCAAACCGCTAGACAATTAGCTTTTGATATATTTGAGAAAATACAAACTGAGATTACTGATCCAGGTCAGCTTGCGGTGGCCGCAATAAGTGAGGTAGGAGCTGTTAAGTAATAGTTAATTAAAATACATAAAATGAAAGTCTCGAACCATTCCTTATTTATAGTATATTTTCTGGTCCTTATAGGGTTGGGATTTGGATTATATACTGAAACTGGGACGGAGTATATGTCAAAATATATTTTGTTTTATGTTTGTCCTTTTGTATTATCTTATTATTTGCTTTTTCAGTTTTTTAAAGAAAGATTAGGGTATTCATTCTTGAGGAAAATTACGGAAAGTAAAATTATCCTGTACATAAGAAGTAAAAGCTTGTTCATCGGATATGCATTTGTTGTACTAATTGGAATAGTACTGTTGATGTATTATTTCTATTTTGGCTATTTTTCAGGATGGAAGGCTATTTTTGAGTTTGATTACTATCGTATTTATGAAATAAGACGATCTGTTACTGAAGATGTTCCTACATGGTTCAATTATTTATCCTCTTTTACAATTAAGGCTATTTTACCATTCACATTACTTTTTTTGTACGTGAAAAAACAATGGAAAGGACTAGCCGTAGTGGTTTTGTTGGCGTTATTTCTGGGTATTAATAATATGCAAAAGAGTTATTTTTTAATTTTTTACTTCCCTATTCTTTTTTTTACTTTTTACAACCGAAAATGGGTGCACTTGGGGGGGCTTTTGGTTTTGGTATTTGTAGGAATATACTCACTTGTTTGCATTACTAATCCAAGCATCAAGTATTCCTACTATAAAAAAGTTAGTAGTATACTAGCATATGAAAACACACAAACTGAAAACACACAAAGTGAAAAGGCTCTAAGTAAAAAGGCTCAAAGTGAAAGCGCTCAAAGTGAAAACACACAAAGTGAAAAGGCTCTAAGTAAAAAGGCTCAAAGTGACAGCGCTCAAAGTGAAAACACACAAAGTGAAAAAGCTCTAAGTAAAAAGGCTCAAAGTGACATCGCTCAAAGTAAAAACACACAAAGTGAAAAGGCTCTAAGTAAAAAGGCTCAAAGTGAAAGCGTTCAAAGTAAAAACACACAAAGTAAAAAGGCTCTAAGTAAAAAGGCTCAAAGTGACATCGCTCAAAGTGAAAACACACAAAGTGAAAAGGCTCTAAGTAAAAAGGCCCAAAGTGAAAGCGCTCAAAGTAAAAACACACAAAGTGAAAAGGCTCTAAGTAAAAAGGCTCAAAGTGAAAGCGCTCAAAGTAAAAACACACAAAGTAAAAAGGCTCTAAGTAAAAAGGCCCAAAGTGAAAGCGCTCAAAGTAAAAACACACAAAGTGAAAAGGCTCTAAGTAAAAATACTCAAAGTGAAAAGAAATTAAATGAAATGATTAGAACGGCGTCTACTAGGTCAACAGTTGTCGCAGTTAAAATGTTAGACAATTCTAATGACATAGTCGTTAGTACTCTATTTCAACGAACTGTTTTTTTGCCGGGTAAAATGGCTGGTAAATGGTTAAATGTAGTGCCAAAAGTAAAACCTTTTTTAGGGTTTGGAGGTTATAGCATTCTATCTAGATTTACAGGGGAAACTCGCCATAATTATAGTTTGGAACTCTACCCAATATTGTATCCAGTGTATCACAAAGGAGGATATGTTGGTAGCGTCAATGTAGCTAGTTTTATGAATGATTACGTATGTTTCGGTTGGAAGTCCGTTGCGCTTGGAGCAGTCGTATTGTCATTTGTTTTAGTTCTAGTTAGTTTGTTGTTTCAAGGTAATCCTTCCGTTCTGTTTGCTGTTAACATAATGCCTGTGTTAATGCTTTCTTCAACTAAGTTATCTATTTTACTGTTTTCAGGAGGATGGGGGTTGCTAATATTGTTGTCTTTTGTATTGTTAAGGGACCAACAAAATAAAGTTATTGAATAGATGTTAAATCGAGATTTTTTTAAGATTGAATTAGTCAAGAACTTCTCAAAACATTTTACTGGAACATTTGGCTCAGCTCTCATATCTTTTGCATTAATGCCAGTTTTTACTAGACTTTTTTCTCCTGAAGAGTTTGGGTTGTATTATTTGTATTTGAGCATAGTAGGTACCTTACCTACATTGGCTACTGGGCGATATGAACATGCCCTTATGTTACCTAGTTCGGATAATAATGCTGCAAATATTTTGGTGGGGTCGTTAACAATTAGCTTTATATTTTGTGCTTTATTGTTTGGCGTCTGTCTAGTTTATGGAGATCAAATTGGGGCACTTTTAAACAATACAGCTCTCATAAAATGGTTTCCATTATGTATTGCGGCAACATTTCTAATTTCTTTTAATCAATTGGTTAGCTACTGGATTGTAAGGAAAAAAGATTTTTTAGGCTCTTCGAAAAACAAAATAGTTCAATCTGGAGGAACTAGTTTAGCAACTTTTGGACTAGGATCTGCAAAGTTGTTTAATGGACTAATAGTTGGAGATTTTATAGGTAAATGTTTATTGTTCATATTCGGCATGTATCAATTAAAAAAGAATAATTTCGGAGGTGTAAAGCGTTCATTAATCGGAAACGATTTAATAAAGTATAAAGATTTCCCCTTATACAACGCCGTTCCATCTGTGCTTGATAAGTTCAGTTTAAATATGCCTGTAGTGATTATTAGTTCTTTTTTTTCGGCTTCAATCAATGGGTTTGTTAATTTGCCAAAACAAATATTAGGTACACCTCTGTCTTTAATTTCTGCCTCAATATCTCAAGTGTATTTTCAAAACATTATTGAAAAGAAAAATCTAAATCAATTAATAGTCCCTCAGTTATTGAAGGCGATAAAGTTCTTATCATTAATTGCCGTAGTTTTCGTAATAGGAACATTATTGTGTTCCGAAATTGTTTTTGAAGTTGTTTTTGGTGAAGAATGGAAAATTGCTGGATACTATGCGAAAATTTTATCTTTTGCCATAGCAATTAAATTTGTAGTCTCTCCATTAAGTATAGTTTTCCCTTCGCTTAATAAAATGAAGATTGGTAGTTTTTGGCAAGTTTTATATTTTATTGCGATTTGCACGCTCTTTTTTTTGGAGTCATTTAGCATCGAATATTTTTTAATTATCTATGTAATAATAGAGCTACTAATGTATTCATTTTATTTATTTTTGATAGTTAAAGTTGCAAAGGAACACGATCGAAATTTGAGTTAGTATGTGTGGAATAGCTGGAATTATTGACTTGTCAGGTAAGGATGTTTCTTCTGAGGCAATATCCTCTATGACTGATATAATCAGTCATAGAGGACCAGATGATGAAGGCGTGTATGTTGACGGAAATTTGGGTTTAGGTCATCGGAGGTTGTCTATTTTAGACCTAAGTGCATCAGGTCATCAACCTATGCTTCTTGAAGACCGATATGTCATCGTGTACAATGGAGAAGTGTACAATTATTTGGAGATCAGAGAAGAGCTAATTCAACTAGGGCATGAGTTTCAAAGCAAATCAGATACAGAGGTAATATTGCGATCATACAGCGTGTGGGGGGAGGAATGTGTACACAAGTTTAATGGTATGTGGTCATTTGTTATTTA
This sequence comes from Saprospiraceae bacterium, assembly GCA_047631875.1. GTDB lineage: Bacteria > Bacteroidota > Bacteroidia > Flavobacteriales_C > JBLIAZ01. Next base: position 16,938 of record JBLIAZ010000010.1, on the reverse strand, counting down.
TGATAAACAGGCTAAAACGGCCTTTTGCAGTAGGGACCGGTTTGGTATAAAACCATTTTATTATGCTTTTGTAGATGATTTATTTGTTTTCGGATCTGAAATAAAGCAGTTGTTACCATTTTTTGGAAGGAGAATAGTTAATAAAAAAGTATTGTTGGATTATTTAGTTTTTGGATTGGAAGAACACTTGGACGAGACATTTTTTAATGGTATTGTCAAGTTGCCTGCTTCACACCATTTACTGTTTAATTTAAGTGATAATTCAATTACAAAAAAGAAATATTATAGCATAAACATTGACCCTGCGGTTGCTCAATTATCAAAGGAAGATTCCATTGAATTATGGAGAAATGAATTTGATCGAGCAGTGTCTTACCGGTTGCGATCGGATGTTAAAGTTGGTACTTGTCTTAGTGGTGGTTTAGATAGTTCTTCAATAGCTAGTATAGCCAGTTCAAGTTACAGTATAAACAACGACAATAAATTTTGTGCTATTACGGCAAAATCGGAAGACGTTAGTAATGATGAATCTGGCTACGCAAAACAAGTGGTTAATTTTTCTAATTTAGATTGGCATATAGTTACTCCTAAAAATGAGGATTTCAAAAAAGTGCTAGATAAAGTTATTGAGGCACAAGAAGAGCCATTTATAAGCACTTCGATTGTGATGCAATACTTTGTAATGGAAAAAGCAAAAGAAATTGATTGTACGGTCCTTCTTGATGGGCAAGGAGGGGATGAAACGTTGCTAGGTTATGGAAAGTATTACCCTGCTTATTTAATGTCTCTGCCATTTTTACAGAGAGTAGTTGCTTTTTTTAAGTCCTCCACTAACTCTAAATTGAGTAGGAGGGATTTGCTTTTGTATATGTTATATTTTACCAACGCAAAATTGAGAATGAAAAGGCAATTTAAGCGGTATTCATTCCTAAAAAAGGAATATTTTACTTTTACAAGTAAAAATATAATGGAGAGACTCGCCGAAGTATATACAGATGTGAACAAGCTTCAGGTTTTCGAGATAGAAAAAACTCAATTGCCACACTTGCTACGTTATGAAGATAAAAATTCGATGCGCCACTCTGTTGAAACAAGGCTGCCATTTTTAGACTATAAGTTACTTGAATTGTCACTTTCAATTAATCATCAATATAAAATTACAGACGGTTGGACAAAGTATATTTTAAGGAAGTCAATGGTTGGTAAATTACCAGAAGAAGTCATTTGGAGGAAAAATAAGTTTGGATTTGAATCTCCAGCTAAAATATGGTTGAGCGATAAAGCTTGGCTATTGAAGGAAATTAATAAATCAAAAATTTTATCGAAGCTGAGTAAAATTGTTATTACTGAGAAAGATGATTTAAATTTACTTTGGAAGTTATTTAATATAGCCCGATGGGAACAAATCTACAATGTCGAAATTGATTAAAATCTGTCATCTTACTTCTGCACATCCTCATTTAGATGTGAGGATTTTTGAAAAAGAATGTACTTCACTGGTAAAAGCTGGTTTTGAAGTTAAACTTATTGTTGCCAAAGGTGAAGAGACACAAGTAAATGGGGTTCATATCATTAAGGTAAAAAGTCCAAAAGGAAGTAGGTTTAAGCGAATGTGGATGACTGCAAAGTTGGTGTATAAGAGAGGGCTTAAAGAGGATGCGGAGATTTATCATTTTCACGATCCTGAATTATTGCGTTTTGCTTTGAGGTTAAAAAGAAAAGGTAAAAAAGTGATTTATGATGCCCATGAAGATCTTCCGCGGCAAATTTTAACTAAGTATTGGATTCCTAGCCCTTTTAGGAAAGTGATAGCAGGACTTGTTGAGAGATATGAAAATTATGTTTCAAGCCGATTAGATGCCATTATAGCAGCGACTCCAACCATTGGTATGAGATTCAAAGAGGTAAACAACAATACGATTGTCATCAATAATTTTCCCGTGATTTATCCTTCAAAAGCACCACTGAAAAAAGAAGGAGAAAAGTATCTCTGCTATGTGGGAGGGATAAGTGAGATTAGAGGAGTTAGGGGGCAGGTAGATGCTATGGAATATTTACCCAATATAAAATTGAAGATGGCGGGAAAATTTAGTCCCATTTCCATTAAAAATGAATTAGAGAAGAGTTCGGGATGGAGATCCGTAGAGTATTTGGATTACTTGAACAGAGATGAGGTAAGAGAGTTACTCACAAACAGCATCGCGGGATTAGTTTTATTTCACCCCTTGCCTAATCATTTGGACGCACTTCCTAATAAAATGTTTGAATACATGAGTGAAGGAGTGCCGGTGATCGCATCAAATTTCCCATCATGGAAATCAATAATAGTGGATAATGAATGCGGGGTTTGTGTTAATCCAGAATCGCCTGAAGAAATTGCTAATGCTGCAAAAATGTTCGAAAATGATCCTGCTTTAAGCAAAAAAATGGGAGAAAAAGGACGTAAAATGGTGCAAGAAAAGTACAATTGGAGTATAGAGGAAAAGAAATTACTAAGCCTTTATTCGGAACTTTTAGCAGTGTGAATGTTTCTATAACCACGTTGTCACAAGGAAGGAGCATACATTGTCAAGTGCTTACATTCAATCTTGGGACTAAATTATCCAAAAGAAAATTTGGTTGTGTTTGTTGTTGATGGTGTTAGTAACAATGCCACAGAAGGTTTAGGTTTAAAATATAACAAGAATATCCTTGGATAAAATTGTTAAAAAACAGTATGGAGTTTACACCTTATACTCGAATGATTAATTATGGTGAAATAGATAAGTGGATAAATTAAAAAAGATAGGACAAAAATTATTTTTTATTGCCTCTGGGGCTTTGATGTTTTTATTGCCTTTTAATGGGAAATTATTTTCTTTTTTTACTACTGATTCTAATCGAAGTCTTTTACCCATATGCATACCTGTTGTGCTAGTTCTTGGCTTTTTTACGGAAAAATTTACTTTCAATAAACTAAGGGGAAACTGGGCTTTTCGAGGGTTTGGATTACTATTTTCAGCTTATTTATTATCGGCGTTATTCAATACAGGGGTTAGTGGATCATTAGAAGAATTGACGAAAAAGCTCAGTTTGTTAGTGGTGCCTTTTATTTTGATAACAAATCGGTTTTTCTTTGTCAAAAACAAGCGCTTTTTATTTTCCGTTTACTTCTTTAGTATTTTACTGACCCTCTTGTATCTTGATGTTCAGGCTTTTTTTTTCTACAAGGAACAAAACGTCTTTCCCTTTTATACTAATTATTCGATGTTTACTCATCCTACTTATTTTGGTAGTAATGTACTCATTTCAATTATATTTTTATTTGAAAGAATAGCCAGAACAAAACGTTCGTGGTCAAGAAAAACAGTTCAAATGATTTTACTTTTAGTATTGGTAATTCACCTGCTGTTTTTACTCAGTAAAGTTGTTTTGATTTGTGCTATTATCGTGCTGTTGTTTTACTTTTTTTATCTTTTGTTTAAGGATGTTCTAAAATTGGTATTATACATGGCTGTTTTTACTTTTCCAGTACTTTTAATTGTATTTATGCCTTTATCACATTCTGAAATTACACAAAATATGGTGTCAAGGTTTTCTAGTTTGGAACACTATAATTCAGCCAGTGGAGGAACCGCTTTTAGGTATAAAATAAGTAAACACACTCCTGAAATCGTTAGTAATAATTGGCTTTTAGGTGTTGGGGTGGGGAATGAGCAAAGTTATTTGATGAAATTCTATCAAGAACACGATTGGGATTTTTCCCATGAACGAGGGCTTAATTCCCACAACCAGTTTGTGCAAACTTGTTTGAGTGTTGGTTTGTTTGGAGTGCTAGTTTTATTGGCAATGCTCTTAGTGCCATTGTTTATTAATGAGTTTGATGGTAAAAAGGTCATGCTCCTCTGTTTTGTTTTTCTTTTTTGCACGGAAGCCATGCTAGAACGGCAAGCTGGAATTGTATTGTTTGTATTCTTTTATTTGTTTTCGTTCTCCTTACAAGGCAGTGGAGAGATGAAGAAGAAAGCCGCAGCGAAGAAATGATAGTTGTGCAAGAGGGATTTGTATCAAGCAAGGCATCGTTGCTATGATTACATCAGGAATTTATTTATGTAATTGTCAGTAGCTCAAAACCGCCATCAATTTTTGGTTTAGTTGAAATATAGGAAGTCAATTTGTTTTATTAGCTGGCTCAGTTTTGAAAATAAAAGGGAGAGTTTACGCTAAACGCTGCAAAGAGTTAGGGCAGATTAATTAAGTTTGTAAGAAATATTTTCAAGTATAGCTTTAGTTAAATCACGAGCCTGTTCAATAAAAATTGATATTGCATGAGTGTTGTTAGATCTAACAAGCTGTTTTTTAAGAAAGACTTAACTCTATTTGTACTTTTCTCAGATGCTTAATAACCTATCTCAAAAAGAAATTAATGACGTTGTTCATTGGGACGTTCGCAATTGGTCAAGATCTTTTGCTTTTTGGGAAAAGAATTCAACCCTCAAACCAAACTCTAAAGTACTTGTTCTAGGAGATCGAGAAGGTGGAATGAGCTTGATATTTGCTAAGAATGGACACAATGTAATTTGCTCAGATTACTTTGATTTTCCAGATACAACAGTAAAATTACACAAAGAGTATAATTTGGAAGCTCAAATTTCTTACAAAAGGGTTGACATGAAAAACATTGATCTTGCAGCTGAATCCGTAGATCTTGTTGTGTTTAAATCCGTTTTAGGAGCACTTCATAATTTACCTGATCAAAAAAAATCTTTTGCTCAAATTTACCAAGTATTAAAACCGGGAGGACAACTTTTTTTTGCTGAAAATTTAAGTGGAAGCAAGGCTCATCAGTTTTTAAGAAAAAAATATGTTAATTGGGGTGAAAACTGGAGGTACATAACCGACGATGAAGTAAAACAATGGACTTCTCAGTTTAAAAGCTGCGTAACAGTTTCCTTTGGGGTGATAGCCTTGCTTGGCAGGTCGGAAAAGCAAAGGGAAATACTTTCAACGTTTGACCGGGTTCTTTCAAAATTCACTCCAAAAAAATGGAGATACATTCTTTTTGGGGTAGTAACAAAATAACTTAGCGAGTGATCTATCGATCCTTGATTAAAGCATGAATTCCATACATGAGGTCGGTAGAATGCAATATCTCAATTTTGTCTTTGTCAAGTTCATTGATGATAGCTCTCACCTTTTCATCGCTGTAATGTGTAGGGTAACAATATTCTTTCACGAAAGTCACCTTGTGATTTTCATCAACTATTTTTTGAGCCAACAAATAACTTCTAATGTGACTCATTATTTCATTCTGGGAATATAAAGCGATAGGAGCTTCTTTTATGCCAAATAAAATTAAATTTTCCCCTGAATTAGATTGATAAGACACGTCAGTAACTCGGTGAATTATTTCATCACTTGTTAATCGAATGTAACTCGTAATTCGCTGAGGATGTGTGCTTAACTTTACTAAATAATGAATGTAATTTACGCACTTAATAGTCTTTATAATCTCAATCTTCTTATCATAAAAATTTAACTCTTGCAAAGTGCTAGTTGATGTTAAAAACAACTTATCACATTCAATTAATTTGTCCGCGCAGTTAACGTTAGTGGTGCTGCCAACATTGATCATTTTAATTTTAATATCGAAGAGAAATGAAACCCTTTTGTCTTTTGATAATCTCCTTAGCAACTTTTCAATGAATTCAGGTGATCCCTTTTTCGGGTACCTAGTATGCTTTCCAAATAGTTTGTAATGAACAGAAGGTAGGTTGTTAATCCTACTAAATACATCAAATTTTAACTTCAGTAAGTTGGAGAGGATGAACTTATAAGAATCTAAAGTTCCCTTTAATCCATAGGAAATATTTAATCTTCCTCTGTTAAAAATTGGAGAAGGAGTCATCTTAAACAAAGGAACTCCAATTTCTTCTTCGATGAACTTAAAGGCTTTAGGACAGTAACTCCAAATATGACATCCCGTTTCGACTTGACTTCCTCCAGGGCTTATATCTGAGTACCAAGCTCCACCTGCTTGACTTGCAGAATCAATGAAAGTAATTTTTGCAGTGGACTTGTTATTTAATAAGAGTATTGCTTTGATCAAGCCAATTGGACCACTTCCTATAAAAATATATTCTTTATGAGCGTCCATTCATCTTTTCTTTACGATTCGTTAAGAATTTATTATTTACAAAGGTTCACCTTGATCTTTTCAACAAGAGTCAAAGATAGCATTTTGGCAGGTAATTACGAACGGTTGCTGTTCATCCTAAACTTAAGAAAGACGGCAATCATTTTATCGAGTATAAATTGTGGCATGTTCAATTCTCCTTGTATCCCTGATTAATCCAAGCAGACATTGTTGCATATTCGCTAGCTGATAATGAATCTATTCCAAAAGAATTAGGAATTGCAGGCATTCTTTTTGTTTCCAACACCACGTTTTGCCAGGCGCCGATATTCAATGAGTTTTTGATTGCTTGGTAATCATCTATCCAGGCATCATGGCAACCTGTTCCTGGTCCCTGTTGTGTTTTGCAAGAGGTTTCAATAATTGGTCGGATACTAACTAAATAAGAAACTTCCACTGCTGTTTCTACCGTTACTCCAGTTTCTACACCAACACTTGGTGTTTCTAGCGTCAATGCAATTTCGGCCTCTTCTTCCTCTTCTTCGCGATCATATTCACAAGATGTAAAGCCCAGAAAAGCAATTAATAAGATTGAGATAATCTTTTTCATAATAGAAAAATACAGTTTTTTTTAGGATTATCCATAATTAACTATACTCAAGGGAGTTTGGCTTGTTGTCGTTTTGCAGGACGATGTTAAGAGCAGCCTTGGTAACAGTATATTCATTTTTGATTCACTTTTTGGTTGCTTGGGTAATTAGTAGCAAATCCGTTAAAATGCCTTGGAACTTGAAATTAGAATAAGCCTGATGATTAGTCCCGGGTTACGTACCTTTAATAATTAATATTAGTAAAATAATGTCAGTAGATAGTTTACCTTCTGTATGGATTTGTATCCCATGTAAAAACGAAGAAGAATACATTAAAAACTTGATTCCCCGCTTTTTTACCTAAAAAGTAAATCCGTTTCTAAAATTATAAACCCAAAGCTTGGTAAATCTACGTTGTAGGGGCTATGGCTTGTCCTAGTCCGACACAGTCATGTCAAGTTCAATTTGTTATTTTGCGCGTTACGATTTCGGGTTGGACTAGGACAAGCCATAGCCCCTACGAAGTAGATAATCAGGAGATTGTTGATTAACAAATGGACTTTAGGTAGAACAGCGGGGAATCAATTAAAAACTGTGTTGATTCGCTGTTGAACAATGATTATCCTCAACATTTGATAAATATTTATGTTGTAGATGCTATGAGTACTGATAATAGTACTGATAACAGTGCTGAAATTGTAAAATAAATTGCTGTTGAGAACAAGAGCGTTACTCTATTAATAAATGAGCAAGAAATTACTCCAGTAAGTCTGAATATTGGACTGAAGCATTCGAAGGAGGAAGTGAAAATAATTTTGGGTGCTCATTCTAAAGTTGCGCCAGGTTTCATTAAAGAAAACGTAAAATGTCTTGCAGAACAAGGTAGCGAAGTTGGCTGTGTTGGTGGAGTTATTGATAATGTTTACGAAAATGATACAGCTGAAATTATTGGGTTGTCCATGTCCAGTTCATTTGGAGTTGGTGACTCTTATTTTAGAACAGGAAATAAAGATGGGTTTGTCGATACAGTGGCATTTGGAGCATACAGAAAAGAGGTCTTTGATAAAATAGGGTATTTTGATGAAGACCTTGCTCGAAATCAAGATGATGAATTCAATTTTAGGTTGCTGAAAGCCGGGTATAAAATATTTTTAACTCAAAAGATTAAATGCGAGTATTTTGTGAGAGCTTCATTTTCTAAATTGATTAGATAGTACTATCAGTATGGATATTGGAAAGTGTTTGTCAATAAAAAACACAGAACGGTTACCACAATAAGACAATTAATTCCTTTCCTTTTTGTGTCAGGGATTCTTGTCGGAGGGATACTTGCAGTACTGCTGCAACAATTTGCTTACACTTATTTGGCAGGATTGCTATTGTACGTTTTAACTAGCCTATTTTTTGCGGGGCTTGTCACTAAGTCACTGGTTAAAATACTAAAGGTAGTATCAGTTTTTTTTACGGATCAGGATACCTAGTTGGAATTATAACGTTTGTTGTATTAAATAAAAACCCAAGCGGTAAGAGTAAGCGTTTATCAAGGTGAGTCTAAATAATCGCTTTGTATATTTCAACAAACGTAAGGCCATTGATTCATTCAAAATTTATTAAAAACAGCTGTCATTTTTTATAAAAGTAAATTACTTTTGTTTTGCAAAGCTAATGATGACAATTGACAACAACGTGATCAAAATTGATACAAGTAACTTGAAAAATACATGAAGTCAATAAGCCTATTAACCATTTTTCTTTGTTCTTTTTTTTATCAGGCACATTGTCAAAGTTCGACATACGAAATCCCCATTTATTTTAACCAATATTTTAACGATCCTCAGGTAAATTCTAATAATTTTAGACAGGATGATAAGGCGGTTTTTTCCTTGGGACACAAAAGAAACACGAATAATTTTGGAGGAGTAACAACTTCAATATTTTCATTGCAATATAAGTTAAAGGAAAAATCAGAGAAGGGAAAGTCTGTAATAGGTTGTCAGTTTATGGGGGACAAGGAAGGGTTTCTTATCAGGAGAAACCGTTTTCTAGCTTCTTATGCGAGGCATTTAAAAATGTCTTCAACTTTTAATGTGGCAGGGGGATTGGCATTGGGATTTTATAATTTCTTGATTAAAGGAGACGGAAGTTACCAAGGTTCTTCTGCTTTTGCTTTCGATGCAGCTTTTTTATTGAAAGTATACAGTGGTCATTCTAATTTTCAATTTTCTGTGAATCAAGCAACCAACTCCAGCATTACCCCTGTTCAGCAGGACATCATTCTTGGCAGAAGCTATAACTTATTTGCCAGCCATCGTTTTGTTGTTGGTCGTCAGCTTGAAATTACTCCGAATGTAATGAATAGATACAGTAAAGAACAAAGTGCCCCTCTTTCGGGTTATTTGTTTGGTGGTGGTTCCCAGTTTTTATTTTCTAGCATTTTTATGACGGGGTTAAATTACGAACATAAAAATGGATTTAATTTTTCGGCTGGATTTAAGAAGATTAAAATATTGAACTCCGAATTGGAGTTTGATTTATCCTACTTTGTTCCAAACTCGACAAACACGGGATCCAACATTCAAACGTTTGAATTATTTGTCCGGTATTTACTAAATGTGAAAAATAAATAAAGAAGGGGTTACTTTTTTAAAAGTTGATTGTATTAATAATAGAAAGCTAGGTTATGATGCTACAAAAAATAAAAATATTGATGTTAATTTTGGTTTGTACACTGGGTGCAACATCAGTTTTTGGTCAAGATTGCACCGATTTTAGTCCTATCATTGGAACGGACGTAACTCTTTTCAATGACGATTTAAACTTTGCTCCTGGTTCAGTAATGCTAACAAAAGGGTTTCTTAAAATAGTTAAAACAAAACCTTCTGCAGATCTGATGCAGAATGGACAGAAAACTCTGATAGTAGGTATCGGTGATAATGCAATTAATTTTGAAGGTTACCTAACGTTGAGTGTGTTGACTGCACCTTTCGAATGTAGATCATTACAGATTGAAACATCTGCTCAAATGTTGATAGTAGATGAGGATACAATACATGATTTATTAAATGCACAATACCCAATGCACCGGGACAATCGTTTTAAAATTGACACAGCAGGTGGTGAATATATTATTTCAGGAAGAATAAAAGAAATAACTCTTTGGGGACCGATAGTAAAATTACGTGGGTCTTGTTTAAAAGAGTGCGAACCTTTTACTGATTGTAAACCAGAATTCACATCTAAGGAAAGTAACGGTACAATTGAATTATTTAATGCTTCGAACTTTGTTACAGGTTCAACGGATTCTTATGTATGGATTATTGATGATGTACCTTTCTCTAATGAGGAAAACATAGTGCATGATTTCCCTTCAGGGACTTATCACATCTGTTTAGAAATTGCAAGGGCAGGGTGCATTAATCCCAAAATGAAAGTATGTCGGGAAGTAAGTAGTTTTGCAAAACCGGATTGTGAAGTTAATTTCACCTACGAATTGGAGAATCGTATTGTCAGCTTTAAAAATACTTCTACTCTAAGTGCTAATGAAGCAGACCATTTTATTTGGAGTTTTGGTGACGGGGCGGAATCAGATGAGAATGATCCAGTTCACTTATACGAAATAGGAACTTACAAAGTGTGTCTTGAGGCTGCCAGCCAGACGTGTGCTACGGATTCTGTCAAAGAAGCATGTAATAACGTTACAATTACAGGATGTCAAACTGGTCACGTTACCATGACCCCTGACGGTGACGGAAATGCTGATTATGTTTTTATGCAAGCAGGTAGTTTAGTGTATGACAGAAACGGGCACTTTGTTGTTGAAATACAACAAGATGAAAATTGGACAGGATTGGGGTCTTCAAACGAGGAGTTACCACTGGGATATTATACCATTATATGTAAAGAAGGAGGAACGCATAACGTAACAATTATCAGGTAGTGAAAAAGTATTCAGACATAGAAATCGTTGATGAAATAAAAAAGGGAAATTCCGACAAGGTGCTTCTATTTTTATATCAAACAACTCAATTTAAGTTGGGTAGCTGGATCATGAAAAACAACGGGAATGAAGATGAAGCACAGGATATTTTTCAAGACGCTGTGTTGTCTTTTTACCAATATGTGTTGAGTGAAAAGTTTGAGGTAGGAAAAAGTGTTGATGCGTTCATATTCTCGATAGGAAGAAATATGTGGATTAACAGAGCTAAACAAAAAAATAAAATGGTGCGAGGAGTAGAGGAAGAGACCTTTTCCGATCACCAAAATGACGAGCAAGGCAATGAGTTTTCACACCTATTTAGTGAAGATAAATCGGCTAAGATGGACGCTCTTTTAACTCAATTAGGAGAGCGTTGCAAAGAACTGTTGACTTACAGTATTTTTTACAACATGAAAATGGTTGACATTGCCGAAAAAATGACTTTTAGCAATGCAGACACTGCAAAAACTAAGAATTACAAATGCAAAAAGCGGTTGATGAAAATCATCAACGAAGATGAACTAGTGAAAGGTTGGTTGTACCAATGATTGATTTTAATAGACATATCGAAATTGACAACTATTTGAAAGGTGCTTTGGCTCCCCAAGAAATGGCTGCGTTTGAGTCTAAAATTGAGTCAGATGTGCATTTGCAAAAAGAACTAGAACTGCAGAGAAATACTAATTTATTGGTAAAAAATTCTGCTCAATTTAACCTTAAGTCCCAGTTAAAAAACATCCATAAAGAACAACAAAAAAAGAAAGCCAAAAAGAAAGCACTTACGAAAAAGGGATTGTATGCAGTTGCTGCTGTAATAATTGCTTCGGCAGTTGTAGCGATGGCTCTTTATATTGATGAAAGTGTCAGTTCAAATAATGATTCTTCAATAAACGAGGAGGTAACGCAAACTACAGAGTCACAAATTGAAAAGACTGAAATAGATACACCATATATTGATGATAATGATGAAACGTTTGTAGACGATACTAAAGTAAATGATGTTTTGCCGGTTTTAGTTGATGATAAAGACAAAAAGGCAACAAAAAGACAGACAACTACTGAACCATTAGAAGAGCCATTAGCTGTAAGTGAGGTTGTTGAAGATGAGGGTCAGATAACTGATAATGATTTGCTAAACGAAGTTGAAGAAGTACCTGCTTCAGATAGTAACGAAACAGAAGTTGATGATGAAAATTACAGTACCGACGCTTGCACATTTGTTAATCAAACACAACCAATGTTTGATCTTATTGAACCTTGTTTTGGAGGAGCTCAAGGAAAAATAAAGATGGAGTCCAGTAATGATATTTATTTTACTCACTATTCTATTAATAACGGTGACGAATTTGTTTCGGTTTTGGACGAACTCAAGGTTGACGTGGGAAGATATCAAGTGGTAGCTAAAGATGAAAACAATTGTTTAAGTGCAGTTGCTCGGGTTGAAGTAAAATACGGTAGTTGTAATTATGTAATTCAACCTCAGCTGTTTCGACACATGGAACTCGACTTGCCACAAGTTTCTTCAACTTTCACATTTGAAGTCAGAAATGCTCGTAGCAGGGCATTAGTGTATACCCAGTTGGTAGAACAAACTAATGCGTTTGTATATAAGGGCATTAATCAATCCAGGGAAACTCTATCGCTGGGCAATTATGTTTACATGTTCATAGATGAGGATAATAAGCTCATTGCTAAAGGTCAGGTAACAATCGTTCAATAGCATCTTCTATTTTATTTGGCCAGCAGGAATTTCATTTCCAAACAACCATTTCTTAAAATTTCTCGTCATTTAATCGTGGTCATTCAGTGAAGTTAAATCCTGAATTCCACAATAAAGACATTTAAAAAATGAGGGGTAATACATGTCATTATTTTGACGACACACCCATCATTTTACTTCGTTAAAGTAAAATTAATTTTAATCGTGTTTAAAAAAAGAAGAAAAACAATAATTTACAGCTCTAATAACCAGTAAGATATATTTTTTTTGATAAATACTTTTACATCAGTGGTTACTTTTTAAAGGCAGCGGTGTAGTATTAGTAAACGAAGTATAAACCAAAAAATCAAATAATATGAAAAAGCAAATGAGAGTATTAGGGACCATGTTAGTAGCAGTAAGCTTAATGTTAGCGAGTTGTGAAAAAGAAGAATTAGAAACTATTGAAGAAACAACCGAGGTGACAATTGAGGAAACAACCGACTTGACCACAGAGGAAACAACTATGGAAGAAACCAATGGAGAAACTGTAGAAGGAACCGAACACAATGAGCCGATCGGACAAGCGTTTATGGTGGAAGGGGAACTTGTTTTTGTAAACGGTGAGTTTGGTGTACACATGGATGGACGATGTTATATTTTAGATCGTAATGACCGAAGAAGGTTGCGTGAGCTTGTTGGAAAATGTGTTCGGATTAAAATAGTGCGGGTAGGTTGTAATGACAGAGTTTATAAAGTTGTTAAAATTTCCCCTTGTTGTAAAGGAGGTCATAAAGACGAAGTGAAAAAGGATAGGATTGGAAAAGAATTAAGGTTAGTTGGCCACATCCATGACATGAATGGTGCAATTGCGTTGTTTGATGGGAAAGATTTTTATGAATTAAGAGGAAGAGATGGTATTCATATTGACCGTTTCGTGGGAAGACATGTTACAGTTATTATAGTATTAGTAGCAGTTAGCCCAAATGTTTATGAAGTACATGATATAGTAGACCACATGGATTAAGGGGTGTGATATACATGTAAGTGAAGAGGGTGCTGTTTGATTTTCAAACAGCACTTTTTTTTGTTTAAACGGTAGTATCCCCTAAACTGTGTAACCACGTTTTCACGGTGTTTTGTAATTGGAAAAAGATATCATTGAATCCATCGCCATCAAGTGTAAAACTATCTAGAAAGTACAGTGATACGATATACAAAAATATAATATCCGTGCACACAGTAACTGGATAACCATTTTGAGAGATGAGGTAATTCAACAAAAGTTTACCGTGTCATCTAAATCCTTTTAAATATTTATCTGAAGGCTTCCTGATGCGCTAGTCGAAGTAGGGGTGAATTCTCCCAAACTCTATTCTGATACCCCAGGAATCTATTGAAAAATCTAACAAATATTACTTTTGGAATAAGCACTAAAGCTTGTATTGGTAAATAACTAATAGAAGTGGCTCTGTTTGTCTGGTGTCTGTTGTCAAAGTAACCATACGTTCGTTTGAAAATCCTTGACAAGGGCTCATTGTAGTATCAGTTGCAGATCCCGTAGATGTGTTGCCATTACCTGCTGTAAAGTGTTCATTAGGGCCCGCACATTCAGAATGTTCCTTGTTTCATCCATTGTAATGCTTTACAACGGCGTTAGATCAGATTGGGTGGAAGGATATGATGTCCGTGATCAACAGGTCTGTTACTATATCCATTATAAAAAAAAGGACAGACCGCATGATTAAACACACAATCCGTCCCTTTTATGATTTAGGAAATATGAAACGATGCTGGTTTTGATGGCATCAAATACCGTTTGCTTTAATGTAAATTACAGGACATATTTTGTTGTTATGAAACGCACGAATTTTTGATGATTTAAACCCGTTTTCAAGTAATCTTTTTAATTCTGCTTGAGCACTTGAGTAAGAAGAAAATGTTGCAGGAATAAAGTATAATTTCGCACCGTTAGGCAAGATGTAAATTTGTTTTCCTTTTACTTTATTGAGGTCGTACAAGAAGTTGTCGTCAAGTTCTGAAGTATATTCAATTCTATACTCTTTGGCTGCAGACGTTTTTGGGAAAACAATTAATCCTACTAATAATATGATTACGAGTGTAGCTTTTTGGAAGTATGACTTTTTCATTGCTGTATATTTTAAATTGGCTCTTTATATTAACGCTACAGTTCTAGTATTAAAAAGTAACCTGTAGGGTAGGATTTTATTTTGGAGTGGAGTGGAGTGGGGTGGATGAGGATGAGACGATGGAAGGTGGCCGGGAAGTTGGCTTAGGGATTGGCTCATGCCTCGCCTTCCCTTGAAAGAGACCGTTCCAAAGAAAAACCCTCGCTGCGCTGCGGGCACTTTGGCGGAGAAGCTTTGAATCCGTAATAAGGGACATTTACTAGTTGTAAAGCTTACTGTTTATTTGAAGAGCGAAGACCGTAAGAGAAGGAAGTGAAAATACTGATTACGGATTCATTTATTACCGATTTTGTGAGAAAAAATTAATAGGAAGTTGGGTTTCCCAAGTAGAATTTATTGACTTTTTATTCAAAGATTATGATGTCACTTTAGAAATCAAACAATTTAAATTAAAGAAACAGCAAAAAAAAATGGCTGATTTTGAAAAGCGATATGAAAGCTTTTTTAAGTAGTACAGAACGTATTTTGAAAAAAGGGCTGAAACGAACCCTTTTTAGTTGCCTCCTCATCCTTTTGATAACGAGGTTGTCACGGTATATCGTCATGTATTTGCGTTATGTCTGCACCAGATAAGAGCGAAATGTCATTCAACGATTTACCAGAAGCAGTTGGTCTACTACTGCAAAAAATCGATGCCCTTGAAAATTCTTTTTAGCTGTTTCGGAGGCAAAACTAAACTGGGGACTGCGGCTTTTTGACGAAGGAGAATCGCTGCTGTCCCAAAGTTTTGTGTGCGTGGGAAAATAGAAAGATAATTTTACGAGATAAGCTCCTAGTTCTTACTAAAAAGTCAGGGAAATAGAAATCAATTAGTGTCTGTCCCTCATTGTTTGTGTCCCTCATTGTTTGTCCCTCATTGTTTAAGATGGAAACGACAGTTTGATTACCGTCAGAGAGCACTAGTTGAGAATCTCTGAAGTCCATGGAAAACCATTTATGGAGAAAATATACGCTCCAAGAATAGTGAAGCTCAACAAACCGAAGCCATCTTAAACCGAGGAAGTATGACGAACAAGTGAACTCATATAAAAATATGATTAATGGTGAACAAATCATCTAGTCATATAATAACGACTGCCAATTAAATTGAAAATTAACCGCTATTTGATTTATTTCACCGCTTATAAATTCTATTCAACTTAAAGGTCGGTAAATTAGGTGAAAACACAATATTGTAATAGTTTTGGTTGTGTATGCAACTAAATAAATTTAACCCAAAAGACTTTATTGGATACCTGCTTAAATCTGCAGGTCAGTCCTTTACCAACAGGGTTAATAAAAAAATTAAAGAGCATGGTTTTTTACTGACTATTGAGCAAGTAGGTATCGTGTTTAGGTTATATTATTTTGAGGGTGCTACACAGAGAGATTTAGCTGAATTCTTTTGCAAGGACAAGACTACTATAACCCGCACTGTTAACGCGATGGAGAAAAACAACCTTTTAGTTCGAATTCCATCAAATAACGACAAACGAGTTAACTTGTTGTATTTAACCAGCAAAGGAAAAGAGCTTCAAAGTATTTTTGCGAAAATAGCACTTAGCACCTCAAAAGAAGCGTTAAAAAACATTGATGAGGCTGAACTTGAAACGACAAAAAAAGTACTTTCAAAAATTAAAGAAAATCTAGATAAAATTAAATAACACATGGTTGCATACGCAACGTAATACAAAAATCATGAATCCTACAACTAGAAAAATAACACTCATCGTATTAGCAATAGCAGCCACATTTATCGGCGTCAAAATTGTAAAAAGTTTTGCGCCGGAAAAGAAAGAAAGCACCGCAAAATCTGTTCTAAAAAGTGTGCGAACGATACAGATTACTCCCTCAACACATAAAGCTCAAGTAACGTTTTCTGGTAAGGTGGGAGCTTATCAAAAAATTGATGTTTCTTCTGAAGTTAGCGGAGTGTTATTAAACGATAATTTTCGAACTGGAAACAGTTTTAAAAAGGGACAAACTATTGTTCAATTAAATGCACAGGAATTTGAAAACAATGTAAAATCTGCTAAAAGTCAACTTTCGGCTACTCTAGCATCCAGTATGGGTGACATTAAAGTCGACCATGCAAATAATTTCAAACAGTGGAATGATTTCCTTTCAAAATTGAAGGTAGGAAAACCACTCCCTGAATTACCTGAAACTGGTGAAAAATTAAAAAACTTTCTTTCTGGAAAAGGTATTTACAAACAATACTATGGTATTAAATCCCAAGAAGATAAACTGTCAAAATTTACCATAACTGCCCCTTATGATGGAATGGTTATTCAGTCTTCGATTAACAAAGGTGCGGTTGTAAGAGCGGGTCAAAAAATAGGAACATTTGCTAATGGACAGCGTTATGA